>NZ_JALW01000055.1:0-18201 GCF_000710795.1 Enterobacter sp. T1-1
AAATCGATGGTCCAGCGAAAGGGCTCGCTCAGGGCTTCGTGCCCGGTGAATTTCAGCACATCCGCTTTTACCGGGCTGTCGTTAATCTCCAGCAGATAGCGCGGCTGCCCGTCAAACAAAGCCAGCCAGTTGTCCTTGTCCATCACATCACTCCTTTACCGACACCAGACTGAGCCAGCCGTCACCCAGTTCAATGGTGCGGGGTTTATCCGGGTCGAGGTCATCCCGCGTGAGCACCAGACGCCAGCGGTTGTCCTGCATGTCCGGGCGGTTGAACAGCCCCACCACGGCGACGAACTGTGCGTCTTCATCCATTGGCATATTGAGCGTCACGCTGCCTTTGGGCATCACCAGCAAGGCTTTTGAGGCCAGTACATCGTCTTTCAGTACCGTATCAGCATTGCGCAACAGAGCCTGATAATCAGCACTATCGACTGCCTGGCGGTCTTTCAGCTGGTAAACCCGTACCATGGTGGCCAGCGGCGTCTGGGCGCCGTCTGCATTCGCCGCGGTACGGGGGGTGAAATCCAGATGCAGCGTTTTAATTTTCTTGTAAAAGATGGATTTAGTGAGACTGACGGTACCGTCCGTCACGGTCTGGGTCAGGCCACAGCCTGTCAGCAGGGCGCAGGCGATTAGCGTCAGCGCCCGCCAGGGGGTGACTGTTGTCATTCAACATTCCTTTTGAAGAGGGAAAGTACGCAATTAATCGAAACGGTAATGACCGCCTTCAGCGGGCGGTAACGCCCGGCAGTTCAGACCTTTATAGCAGCCCAGACTCACCGTGAGAGTCTCCCGGTTATCGCTGAGCCTGCCGTCCTTCAGGCCGAGCAGGCCGGTGCGGCCCAGCTGTATTCGCCGGCCTTTACCCAGCCGGGGATCTGGCAACAACCGGACCGGTACGGTAAGACACAGCCGTGCATCGCTGCGGTAACCCAGATAAACCCGCATCAGCACCAGCAGGTCGGTATGGAGCTGACCACCGGGTAACCAGCCTTCGGCTTCATCAGGATCTTCCGTGACAAGCGTCACCCGCACCCTGCTGCAAGCTTCCCTGGCGGTTTTGCCAAGCGTTGCCCGCTGTGAAAGACGGACACGGTTGCCGGTGTCCAGCCCGGTGCGGTTTTCAATATGCACGGTAACCGGGTCAGGTTCGGTGATAACCACACGGGTATGCGGGGCTAGCAGGTTGACCAGCGCCCGGATACCTTCCACATTGCGGGTGGGCAGCCGCATGGTGCCGAGCAGCGCCAGAAAGCGGGAAACGGGCGTTTCCACATGTTCCGCCGTGCCGGGAATACCCAGACCGACCAGTCCCAGCAGGCACTGGGATGTCGCATCTTTACCGCCCGCCTCAAAAGTGGCCGGGTAGGCATATTTACGCCAGATCCGGTAATACTGCGTGGTGATACGGTGACTAAAGATGTCCAGAAACGACGTGACCGCCTCGTATCCCTCACGACGCTGCGCGATATCATCCAGATACGAGCCCGGCAGCGGTGAATCCACGCCGTACATTCCCAGAAAGGTGGTGCGCACGGTCGGGGGTAACCCGGGATTGTCCTCATTGGTCTCAACCGTCCGCAGTTCGGTGACCGGGAACCCCATCCCCGGCCAGGGTCGGAAACGCACCGGATCGTCACCGGGATGGCTGGTCGCGCCGAGCTTTGGTGCATCCGGATGCTCCTGCTCCAGCAACTGGCAGAAACGATAAAAGTTAGCCTGCCAGATGTCCTTATTGAGGGTTAACGTCAGCCCGGTACGTACTGGCTGTGATTCTCGCGCCATCTCAGTCGTTTCCCTGTCGGTTGCAGTACCAGCGTGAGCTGGTTAAAAAGGTGAATATCCGCATAGAGCGCAAAGAAACGGTGCAGCATCTCGCCGAACAGGTTCACATCGCCCTCGCCTGCAAAGTTGTCCATGTTTAGCGTGACCTCGATATCTACGCCCCGCAGCATAAAACCTTTTTCAAAGCGGCGGATCAGCGTGTGCTTCACCGCAACGATGGCCTCAAGGCGACGGCGGTTCATTTCATCGTCAGTCCAGTCATACAGCGCCAGCGTGCCGCGCAGCACTTCGGGGTTATCCATCATGCTGAGGAAGTTTGAGCCGAGATGGCTCATTACCCGCCAGTGGAACCGGTCGTTTGCTGGGGGATACAGGGGCATGGTGGGAGCCGTGACGTTCAGTACCCTGACCGGAACTTTGCCGACTTTCACCACCCTGTCCAGCAGGGTGCTTTCGAGCGCCTTACGCGGGAGCTGCCCGTTGGTGCCAGTGATCCGCATGGAGAGCGATTCCGGTTTTTCGGCCAGTTGATCCAGCTCGAATGAACGTCCACCGAGGATAAGCCAGGTGTCATAAAGACCGGACGCGCCGCGCTTAACGCGTGTGTGGTAGTAGCGCTCCGGAGCATCGTGGCGCATCATGCCGCCCCGGTGCCGGAAGCTGGTGAACGGAACATACGGGTGCTTGCCGAGTTTTACCGCGCCGTGGATATTATCCACGCTGTAAATTTCGGTGTGCCCGTCCTGGAGGCGCAGCGGCCGCAGCAGATACTCATTTTCCAGCGGACTGAGCGTCAGCGGATCTGCCTCGAGCGTGAAGAGATTAATCACCGGCGCGCAGTGCAGACGGAAATTGTCTGTCTCAAACGGCAGATCGGGCGACCAGGCCTCACTGAGCACCATGTCGATTTCAAACCAGGTGCTGGCCGCCGTCAGTCCGAGTGTGTCAAGGCCGCGCAGCTCCACAAACATAAACTTCGGACGGAAGCTGAAATATTCCAGCAGCAGCTGGTAGCCGCTAAAGGCCGTGTCGCTTTTTTTCCACAGGCCGTCATTGTCATCAAAGCCCACCGGCCTGCACCAGCCGTCAAACTTGTGCCGCTCCGTGTGAGTTCCGGCGTGACGGGCATACATCGCGTGAACACGACGGGTCATCGCCAGATGCAGGGCTGAACTGACCGGACTTTCGGCATTCAGGAAAATAGTGACTTTCTCAAGCCCGGCATTGCTCCAGTCCACTTTTTCCGGACACTCAAAACGCAGGCGGATGGCCGAACGACCATCCGTTTCGGTATGCAGACGCGCACCGGCAAGGTGCAGGGGTTGCAGGGGAACATCCCGCGTGGTGCGGTACTGACAGGCGGTTTTGTGCGGCCCCACCGGGCGCGACAGCACCGAAAACCCTTCGGCCAGCGTCTCTGTCTGACGCAGATTCCGCCAGTCCGGCGTAAACTCAACGATGGCAAGCGACGGGATGGTCCGCATGTAGTGCGGCCATAACAGGCTGACCAGCCCCTCAGTCAGCTCCGGCAAGTCATCATCGAGTTTTTCACGCAGTCGGCCCATCAGGAAGGCAAAGCCTTCAAACAGGCGCTCTACGTAGGGATCACGTGCACCGGGTTTATCCAGGTTGAGCATTGCCGCCCGATCCGGATGGGCACGAGCAAATTCTTTTCCGGCCTCACGCAGATAGCGCATTTCGGCCTCGTAATAGCGCAGGGTTAAGTCATCCATGCACGGTATTCCTGATTGTTAACAAGTAAGTTCTAGCCACACAGCACCATGGCCCGGGCCGGATCGATGGCAATCAGCCCTGCCAGCAGCGCGTCCATCTCGGGCATCAGCCGGGCTTTATCAGATTCGCTGCGGCCGGCTTTCATGCGCAGCAGTTTCAGGCGGCGGGCCTGAACCTCGAACAGCAGGCCCGGCTCCCAGTCCGCCAGCGTCAGCTGCGGGGCGGAGGCCGTCAGTTCCCCCAGCAGATGCAGTGCCATCTCGTTGCGGCCATACTGCTCGGCCACCCGGGCCATCAGCAGGCGCACCAGCCAGCGCTGGCGCGGGGTGTCCGTTCCCGGCCGGGACTGGAGCCAGGCGAGTGCGGCTTCGGGACCTTCGCTGTCGCCCTTTTCCATCGCTTCGGCTTCCAGTAACAGCATATCGTCCTCATGCCCGGTGGCGGGTGTTACCCGATCACTGGCAAATGACAGCCCCTCTTCGTGTACCTTTTCCGCTATCCAGCCCGTGGTCACCTCATCGGCAAACGGGGTACCGTCATTCCATGCCAGTCCTTCAAGCCCGGGCAGGCGTCTGAGGAGCAGCCGGAGATCCAGCAGAACAGATTCCGCCTGGTTCTCCCACGGCTGCCCCGCATGACTGAGACCCTGCCAGAGATACCACTGCAGATCGAGCCAGAAATGGTTCACCGCTTCGCAGTACATCTGGCTGGCCTGTTCGATCAGCTCAGTCCAGTTTTTCTGCAGATACAGACGTTTCAGCTGCGCCCGGTACTCGGGTTTAGGCGGGAGCAGCCGGGTACGGCCAGCGCTGTCCAGCGGCGGGATCTGATCAACCGTATCCCAGCGAATGGTTTTTATCAGCCGGTGAGAGGCCAGCCATCCCTGCGGTTGTTCACCCAGCCAGTCGGAAAGTAGCCTTGCCTGATCGAGCAAATCACGCCCGGATTTCACGGCCGTCAGTTGTGGCGACGGAGATAAGACGGTGTCGCGTCCGGTTTCCTGAATGCTGCTGTTCTGGGGTATAAGTACCTCCACCCCGCCGGAACGCGCAAGGCGATTATCCAGGGTGGTACAGAGACCGGTAAAGGACGGTTTTTCATCTTCAGGCCAGTCAGCAACGCTCGCTGCCAGCAGACTGACAGCCCCCGCAGTCAGTCCGGCATCATCCCGATCCACTTCCGGCCAGCGCGAAAGTGTATCCAGCATTTTTGAACTGTTTAGCCATTCCAGGGCAGATTTCCTGGCATTAGCGCGCAGCGGGTGACAGCGTTTGCCGTAGCGGGACAGCATCGCGACCAGAAGCAATACCCCTTCTGCCAGCCCTTTCTCACCGTCAACGCTCAGTCGGGCCTGGATATACCAGGTGACGACGCGGATATCTTTGGCGCTTTCACACAGTATCTTTTCCGCCAGCCTACAAAGCAGCTCCGGATCGGTCCCCGAGAGCTTATTAATTTCTTCGCGCATCAGCTGGAAATTGTCGTCATAGGCCGGATCGTCACCCGTTTCCGTCTCAGGTCTGACAGGTTTTAACCAGTTATCCCAGAGTGACAGGGTGACGGAGGCGCTTTCGATAAGTTTCTGTTGTTCTTCCTGATTTGTGGCGCATGCCGCTAACAGGGCTTCCGGAGAACTCATGTTTTTCCTTGTCTCATCTTTATTCAACGTCTTCAGCGCTGGCAGCAACCGTAAATATGTTTTCAGGCAGCGTAAACCCCTGGAGCTTCAGCAATGCAAGCGGACCATCACCCAGTTCGCTGCGCATCACAAACTTCAGTGGATTACCGTCCGGCGCTATCCACACCATTTGCATTCGGCTCGCATCAAGGGGGGTGATCAGGGCTTTATCCAGCAGGCGAATGAATCCCCAGTTGCCCTGGTTGCTGGTGTAAAGCTGCATCCCGCTGTTAACACTGCGCCAGCGGAGGTTCACTCCTGGGTAGTACGTGTTTCCCGGCCAGGTAAAGCTCTGCCAGCTTTCCATCTGGTTAAAGAAGTCCAGATTCTGCTCGTCAAGCGTCAGCTGCATGCGGGCCACATCGCGGGAAGGACGCGCCATCAGTTCGAAGTGAACGTTCGCATCCCCCTGGGCAAAAACGATATCCGACAGTTCAGCCAGCTGGTTAATGGCCCGGAGGAAATCCGGGTTCACCTCCATCCCCTGACTTGCTGAAGGATCCACCACCCAGCGGTTCCCTTCCTGATGAAGAATGCCGCCGAGGCTGGTTTTCAGGAACGTGGCGATGCGACCTGAATCACTGCGCAGGAACTGCGCCAGTAAAGGCAGTGAGGCATCACTGCCGGTGGCTTTAAACGGATAGCGACCGGCAAAGGCTTTGTTCCACTGATCGACAATGGTCGTCTGCCAGCGGGTATTAAGGCTTCCTGCCGCCGGAGTCAGCACCTGTCGCCAGGCCAGATCCAGCGGCTGCACAAACAGTGACTGACCGAATCCGTTCCACTCCTGACCCAGGCTCGCCGCCACCAGACTGCTGTAGTCACGCGTATCGGTCAGGTCGGTAGCCTTGCCCTGGAAGACTGTCTGGGCCAGCATCTGGGACATCGCCTGCGGATCCAGCGCACTGGTGACCTGCTGGAGCTTGAGGCGCACCTGCGTCACGCGAGCAAGCCAGGACTGGAAACTCAGGTTACCGTTACGTCCGGTGCCCTCTTTTCCCTCCATGAACCCCGTCAGCGGACCAAACACGTTATCCAGCGGTCCTTTCGGCCCCTGTGCCTGTTCGATGAACGGACGGGCATATTTTTTCCGGCCAACCAGTTTTTTCGCCGAATCCACTATCGAATCCGCCAGCGCTTCGCCCTTCTCGCCTGTTTTTCCCTGGTAGTTCAGGGTGTTCATCAGCGCCACCAGGGGTGACTGACGCACATCGCCGATCAGGCTGAGCTGGGCAATGGCTTCTGACAGCGAAGTCGCTTCCTGCCACTGAATGCTGTTGACCATATTCAGCCAGGCATTGCCAAAATCGGTAAAGTAACGTTCGGTCAGCCTGGCCTTCAGCGCTTCGGGTGCGATATCGCTCCCCGGCTGACGGGTTTTATCCGTCAGAACCCAGTCAATTTCGTCGCGACGGGTTTTGACCACATCGTTAATAGCATCCTGTACCTGCTCTTCCCAGGCCTGGCGGGTAAACATGCCCGGCACCACTTCTTCTGTGCTGAAGACGGAGGAGGCATCCGTGTCGCCGGTCATATCGGCAAGCGTGAGATCCGGCCAGTTGCTGGCAACGCGCTTCAGCATGTCCTGATACAGCCCGGATTCAGCATTACGCTGGCCAATCTGTTTAAGGAGGATCTGACGCACGGTCGTGACAAGTCCGGCATCAGGCTTAATTTTCCATTCCGGATGTGACGGCAGGTTCTGGGCGTAAAAGCCCAGCAGTTTTGGTGCCAGTTCCTGCCAGGCTCCATCTGATATACCCTGCCGTTTCGGCCAGGCCGTCAGCACATGTTGCGCCAGCCATCCGGCATCAGCTTTGTCCGGTCTGGCCATCATCAGGTAACTTTTGAGCACATCGTAAGCCCGTTGTGTTCCCTGCATACGGGCTTCGCTGGCCGGAGGAAGATTAACAAAAGCCTGAAGCTGCTGTTTCAGGTGGATAGCCGTGACATCTCGTATCAGCAGCGCATTATTACGGGCATACAGAGGCCACAGGGCCACCAGCGTGTCGTGGTCCTGATTGAGTCCAAAGCGGGTGTACCAGGGCGCACCGGTTGCTTCCCGGTTCTGCATTCTGGCAATCGCCTGCTGGAGCACAAGCTGGTTACGCAGACGCTCTGTCAGAGGACTTTCAGTATCCGCGGCAAGACGGGCGGTACTCTGAGCCTGGTATATCTGCGCCCGGTTGACGGCAAGCGACAGCAGTGTACCGGCTCCCCAGAGGACACTCAGGGCAAGCACCAGTAAACGCAGCCCTTTAAGCCAGTCGAAGTTCAACTTTCTGGCGCGGATGGTAGAGCAGTCATCAATAACGGCTTTCCAGCCGGGAGTATCAAGCCGGGCATTGGGTACTGAACCGGCAACGGCCAGTTCATGGCTGAATATCACGCCCCGGAGCCGATAAGCAGCAGAGCCCTGTAACAGCCCGTCAAACAGGGCGTGCAGGCCTGCCTTCAGGTCCCCCTGCAGACGGGACGAGAGTTGCAGCAGCCAGTTATGATGCGGATTATTCAGCACCTGAGACATCCCGACCTGGCGTAAATGCGGAACCAGCGTATCCAGCGTACTGAGAACATCCTGCGCGGTCACACCGGGGCCAAATAACGCGCCGGTCGCCACAGGTTCCGCCTGATCGCCGGATGTGGCTGCCTTGTCAGTCAGCCATAGCCAGACCGGAGCCTGCCACCCCAGAAGGTAATCGGCTTTCTGGCGACACCGTAAAAACGCATCGCGCTCTGTATCAGTCGGCAACACTGCGGTATCCATCACATGGATGATGCCATCCACAGGTTTGCCGGGACGCAGGCGTTTTAACCGGGACAGGAAAAGCTCGTCGGGAAGAGACTGAGCATCGCCGCCATATACCAGAATATTGCCATCACCTTCCTGCCAGAGATCGTGACAAAGTCCGGGGGCTGCTTTTTCCGCCTCGTCAGCATTACCCTGCACAAGCAGGATCCGGACCTTAGACCGCCAGCGACGGCCATATCGCATCTCCAGATGTACTGACATCTGTTCATCACTGAAAATAGCTTCCTGCCCATCACCGTCAGCAGACGGAATCTCTGCTGACTGAGCCATGGCCTGCCGTTGGCTATCTCCCCAGTGAAGATAAAGACCCGCTTTCCCCGCATAGCTGAACGCTTTTTCAGTCATCCATCCCAACAGGAATATGGCTGCATTCAACAATGCGCAAAATGTCAGGATGCGCTGTCCATCATATGGTCCCAGTCCGGTGGCAGATGCCAGCCATTGCGGGAACGCATAAAAAAGAAATGCGACTGTCGCTGTCAAAAAAAACAGAACTCCAGCCGTTGCGCCAATGAGCGTTTTGACTTTTACTTTAGCCATTCCCTTGATTTTCCTTACGAACGCCTTTTTTATTAACGACGGCTACCCAGACATCTTCTTCGTCTGCAGCTGATTGGGCTGCGATGATTTGTGAGCCATTATCGTGACATGCGACAGAAGCAAGAATAATGACAAGCCAGGGAGCGGCTCGCCCGGCATATCCCATAGCGTAATCAATACTGCGATTGTCATCTGACAGGCTGAATGTCACTCCGTTATCTTCACAAGCTTTGTTCCACCCGCTCCCGCTGGCAAGGGCTGGTCCTGTATGCCAGGCAGCTTTCAGTGATTCAGGGTCTGTGTCGGCCCAAAGCAGTGCCCGGTTCAGCGTTTTTACCAGCGCGGGCTCTTTGCCTTTTTCCGGGCGGTGCAGGCACACTGCGTGAGGATAATCAGCAGCCTTTCGGTTGCAGAGCACCACCAGTGTGATGGCATCGGCGTCACCCTGACTGGGGTACGCTGGTACCGAGAATGTCACAGCTGCAAGAATGCCCGGCTTTTCCCAGCGCAGGTCCAGCCAGGTATCAAACGCCGACAGACCTTTGCCAGACAGGAGTCTGAAGCTTCTCCCTGTTTTGGCAGCAAGTTCTTTTTTGAGATGTGACTCAACGCATTGCCTGATATCGTCATCACAGTCCAGCATCAGGCAGCAGAGAATATCCGTCGGGAGTGTTGCGGTAATATCCTGCACCCGAGCGGCAAGTGTTGAGGTGGTGGCAATTATTTCAGCCTCCAGGTCGACCTGAAATCCTGTCAGGGCTGCATATCTGACAGTGACTTTACTGCCCCGCGGCGTTGAGAAATGCACTATGGGCATAGTATGGCTCGCCGTCTGCAGCAATGCTCCGGGCTTATTTCCTGCGGGATGCTGAATGTGATAACCCAGCATCCAGCCGCAACGCTGACCACGGCGGATTTCCTGCTGAATCAGCGCTTCCCGCTCAGCATTACGGGATTCAGCCCCTACCTGTTCCGCTTTGTACGCGAATCGACGCAGGGAAAAGAGCACTCCCCATAAACAAAATGGTAGCCCCAGCGCAGTAAACCAGAAAATGAATCCGTTTCTACTTGAGGTCCATTGCCAGAGCGTTAACGTGATACCAGCCACCAGCATAAGTGCCAGAAACAGCAACCAGCGCCGGGGATTGGGGCGCATAACTTTCGGCGCTTTTTCGGGAATGGCGTCCAGCCAGACGGGCATGTTCAACCAACCTTTGCAGGAACAAAAGAACTGATCAAAGTGCAGCCGCAACCGCACCTGTGGCCGTGAAAAGCAACAGGGATACCATTATCCAAATAGTTGGGATTACCTTCGATGATCGTTGTCGGACCATGCCCAGGTATCGGGCAGGAAACCCTGTCGCCTTTACGTGCCACGCCAATTCCACCAAAAATTATGGTTTCGGAACAGGTCATTACTGAACCACCGTGCGTGGTTTTGTCGCCTTTTCGAATAATTTGCAACATATTTATTCCTCTGTTGGGATTTATTTTTCATATCACCTGTTAATATTATCTAAATATTATTTGTTCCTCCGTGTCATTCTCAACCACCCCCCCTGACCATAAACGAGAGGCTCTCCTTTAATATACATATGGTTTCCTTTTTGCTTAATTTGGAATTGAGGTGACGGATACACACACCCATCATCACCACCTGTATAGATTAAAATATATTCTTTATTATTTTTTTTTATATTATAATCACCATCACATGAGACGGGTGCATGCCATGTAGTTATCCTGACATGCGCTTTTTTTTGTCCGTAAAACATATCCACATCATATCGCATATAAACTTGTGAACCATCAGATAACGTTTCACCATTCATTTCAAAGAAATATTTCTCATCAGAGCGAGTAAGTTCTGAGGCACTTGAAGCGCAGGTAAATAAAAACGTTATAAAGAATACAATACTTGATATCAGGTTGACCATCCATCCTCCTCTTTAACCGGCACAAAACACGTCAGTTAACTTTAATGGATCTTTATTTGTAGTATCAAACGTATATGAACAACTAAATTCAGCAGTCATATTCTCCGGAGCAGAAATGAGCATGTTTTCAAAAATAACGATCCGCCCATTTTTTATTTTCACCCGAAAAGAATAACTCCCATTTTTGTCAGTAAACTTTTTTATATTTCCATCCAAAGCGTCACCATTCAGAAAAGTGGAGTTGACAAAATTGATAAAGAACTTTTTTGATGCCGCACCATTAAATATAACATTTGAATTATGCAAATCGTTGTTACCAAATGATTCCGGAGGGGATTTCCCGAAATCAATAAATAGTTCAGGGTGAAGTTTATAAGAAGATAAACTTGAATAATCATTCACTGAAATAATCGGGGGCGTAAATGCCTTTGTAAAACCCCTAAAATAATTAGAATATATCAACTCATCAGCAATTGAAGGGATAGACACGAATAGCAAAAAAAACGATATTATTTTCATTCATTGCCCTTAATGTGTATCAGAATAACTTGAATCAGGTCCAGAAACCTTCATAATTTCTAAATCATAATCTTCTGGCCTAACGTTATAACCTTTTGGCTTCATAAAATACTTAACAGCTGTTATCGAGTTGGCTCGGATAGAAATGCAATTTGCAGTTCCTTCTCGCCCACCGCCCTGATTTCCTCCTAGTATAAGTAGTCGACCCTGAGCATTAATGCCGCAAACAAATCCAACGTGGCTATATTTCATCACAGCAATAGCTCCATAGAAGGGCTTATCTACAACCTCACCATTTTGCCAAGAACCCATGCCCCAAGAATACGCCAAAGCACTCTTCGTAGCTAATGGAGCATACTCAGTCTGTGTAAAGCACCAGTTTACAAATGAAGAGCACCATGAGGTCTCACCATCTTTGCCCTTAGCGTTAGTTGTGTCATGGTATATCTTAATTTTATCATTTAACACAGAATCGGACTCAATTAAATCTTTATATTTATTATATTCTGATATTGCAATTGGCATCCAATCTGGATTATTATTTTTCTGAACTATACATGAACACTGGTTCTTATATCTTTCCCCTTCGGCAATCAAAACACTCAACCTTGCAAGTAATTCACTTTTTTGTATCAAACCATCATTATTCCCTTTGTTTCCATGTTCTGTAGAGTCTAAACTGGCATTTCTGCCATATGCTTTCTCATTGTCCACCTTTGAATACAGAACTGCATCATTCGGCTTCCCTACACCTTCAGGACAGAATATAAAGGTATAAACATCTTCAGGGCTTTTTATTTGATCAAACTTTTCTTTGTTTGAAGTAAAATATAACTTCACATAATCTAGCTGTTCAATCTCGTCCATAAGTGCAAGCTGCATTTTAGTCAAAGATAGATTGTGAGTTATATTTATTTGTTGTACTGCTATAGAAGTGAACTGAATCAACCCTACTGCACTTTTCTCTACTATACTTTTATCTTTAATTATTTCCTCTTTAGTAAATACATGAAGTTCAATTTTAGGTCTAGTGCCCGACTTACTGGAAATAAATATAATATCACCATTTTTATGGCGCGCTTTTCTGTAAGCTACAATAGAAGATGTGAACATTCGATTCGTTTCAACAGACATACATCCCATTAAAACATCAGCATATCTTATTTTATCTTTCTCTCCCCACATTTCAGCACATATCTTGACAACTTTTTTCCTGAATTCACAAGCCTTAGCAGCACCTAATCTCTGGTTTACCACTTCACCCCAGATTAATTTTGCGCAGTCCTCTTCCGTTTTTAGCGCAGATAAAAACTCGATCGGATGAAAATGCCACACGGCCTCATCTTTATCAAACGGCGGAACCCTGCTCATCCACTCCAGATCCGCCTGCCATTTTTCACAGTACCCAACCTCCAGTGAATCCAGATCTTCGTAAAACCCTTCCCAGCGCCCCGTTGAACGCCCCTTACTCCATTCGCTGTGATGTTTTACCGCCAGACGATTCACCACATTCTTCACCAGCGGATCGCGCACTGCCAGCGCCTGTCTGATTTCTTCTGCAGTAATTTTCCCGTCACGGTTGCTGTCCATCTCCGCCATCAGATCACGATAAAATGGCGGCACCAGACCGTACTGATATCCCGCGCCCTGTTCTGCTGAACGGCTTATTGCCTCAAACGACTGAGGCACCCAGCTTTCATACGGGCTGTCCATCATATCACCACCACAGTCTTCTTCCAGCGCCTGAAACCCGAGCTTCAGTAAATCATACTGATTCACTTCTTCAACATCACTTTGCGGTAACCAGCCACTCCCGGTAATTTTGTACCACCAGTTCTGTGATTCATCCGCAACGGGTGTTGTTGCTCCCCGTGTGAGCAGGCACTGTGCGCTCAGTCTGGCTGATATCGGGGTAAATACCGGTTGCCCTGTTGCATCCTGCCGGGTAAACAGGAGCTTTCCTTTTGATGCCAGAACTGACTTTTTATCGCCCTTCACGCATTCCGGATTGGCCAAAAAACCGGGCATCCTGCTGTCTGTACTCAGCACTTCCAGATGAACAAACCATTCCCTGTCCACAAGCCGACTTCCCTCTCCCGGGGATTCCGTACACCCCATAAATCCGACAGGCGCTCCGGCGCTGACCTTCCATTCTTCCGTTTCCCCTGTCAGTTCTACAGAATCAAAAACACCTTTTTGCTTCGCCTTCTGCATCCATTCAGGCATCAACCCCTGTATTTCTCCGTCCGGTTCCATCAGTTCAGGATCCAGCGTTACCCAGTACTGCTCTTTTCCCGGAATATTATTTTTCAGTAAACGGACCAGCCCAAAAGTTGTCAGGGTTGTTTTTCCCTTCTTCGTGACATAAAAACGCCCCGTCCGGGAAGAGATAAAACGGTCACCTGCCTTAAGGTTCTTCTTCGTTTTGGCTGGCGCAGGATATTTTCCGGCCTCACCGTTGTCCGGCTCGCCCTCCGGCATACCGTTCTGCCCGTTTTTATACTGACGTAACAGTATGCCGCTGTGCCCGTCCCTGACTTTATAACAGGGAGAAGCCGGATAATCGGCAACCGGGGCAAGATGCATATACAGACTGTAAAATTCCAGCCAGCTTTTTTCTTTTTGCGGATCCGGTTTACACAGCGATTTAACCAGCACAAAACTACTGCTGTAACGTAGCTGTTGCCCACAGTATGGGGCAGTGAGATACTCATTGTTTAACCGGTACGCAACCACAGTGCCGTCAGCCATAAACTGGAGTGGTACAGGTTCTCCGGTATTGAGTGCATCCGGGTTCAGGGCCGAGAAGGGATTAGAGACATCACTGATATGGATCCCGCCATGCCACTGTCTATTTGCACCCAATAGCCATGTTCCGTGAGCTTCATCGTCGACAAGACGCATGACTTCATCCAGCGAGCGAAACTCCTGACCACTTGTGTTCCTGATGGGATAGCAAATTTTCATAGGCACTCCTTATCGGGAAAATCTTCCGCGCCGCTGCATTGGTGGTTGTGAATTTTCATCTTGCTGTTCTTCTGTAGAAAGAACCTGCTCGAGACTGGTTTTCTTAAATACTTGTGTGACATTTTTCATTGACGCCCCTGTGCCAGGCACCAGGTAATTAGCCACTTTCATTATCATCATCCCTTCAGAGCCATGCTCTATCCCGTTCTTGCTCAGCTTAAGATATGACCCGCCGCCGTTCAGCGTTAAGGTTTTCGGCGTGGTAATGATGATTTCGTCTTCGCTGCTGGTCACGGTCATCTTTTTTTCAGAAAACAACGACATGGTGTTGTGCTGTGCCTGAACTTCAATATCCCCCTGATTCGCAACCAGCTTCGCCCCCTCCTTATGCACAAACAACCCCAGCGCCTTTTCTACCGTCACGGACAGGTTCTGCATAGCGCCGAAATCCAGATGCTCGCCGGCGTTAATCATGGTGTTCTTCGTGCTGGTCAGCTGGAGATGTTCACCGGAGGTCAGTGCCACCCCCTGCGGGGCGCTTGCCAGTATCACAGACGACTGAAGGTCTTTCAGCCTGCCCGTAACCAGGCTGACCTGGGTGCTGATATCGGAGACCAGCGCGCCGGCGGCTTCGGCAGCACCGTTCAGCGCCTGCATCTGACTGTTGGCCTGGGTAATCTGATTCACCACCGGAGTCATCTCCAGCACTTGCCCCTGCGCTTTTGGCTGCTCATGTGCGGCCAGGAAAAGCCCCCTGGCCGCACGAACGGCACCGTACTCATCCGTGCGCAGTTCAAAACCGGTACCACGCTGTTCGCGCTGTGCATCAACCAGATGGCCCATATTAAGCTGACTTTTCCCGTACTCCGTGGCGAGCTTGATATGCTCCTCCCCCCTCCTGTCTTCAAGCCGCAGCTTATTATTCGCCGGAGTGCGCAGGACGTTGCGCGTGTGGTTATCACTGGTGACGTGGTCAGGGTGTTCAGAGTCGTGCTGAGCATATGCAATATACGGCCGGTCCGGGTCGCCGCTATCAAACATCACCGCCACTTCCGTTCCGTCAAGCAGCGGTGCATGCCAGCCGTAAGTGTCGCCAGCATATGGTTTCGCCAGCCGCAGCCACAGGTAAGCGTAACCCTGTTCGCTGCTGTTGCGGTCAAAGTCCAGCTTCACCCGGTAACGCCCCTGCGTATCCAGCCAGGCGTAAGTGTCGCCTTTCTGCGCGCTCTCCACGCGCGCCGGCAGTGAGCCGGAAATCACCGGACGGTTAAGCAATGCCGGACGGTAAGATATGCTTTCGCTGTACGGTATACCGTCGAATTTCATCTGAAAGCTGTCCTGTCGCGAGCCGCTGGCTTTTACCGTGGTGATTACAATTCCGTCTTTCACCATTTCCGGCAGGCCCGTATCGGTTTCCAGCACCTGGCCCGGCGCCAGATGCGGGCTGGAGGTACGCCCGCTGACGGTGTACTGCTCATTCAGGATGCGCTCGTGGCGCAGACGGGCAAAGAACGCGCCGGTTTCAGGACCTTCCGTATCACCGGCTGTCAGAAACGGCTCTGCGTAGTGGTAGGTTTCACCCGTTGTGATGTCTTCCTTTCCGCTGATACTGACCGTGCTGTCCTGCGGCGTCAGCGCTTCCCGGTAGTTGTAATCCCGGGTTGTCACCCCTCCACTGACAACGTGGTACGCGGTATGAATATCCCAGATACTCTCCCTTCCGCTGTCACTCATCCCGGCGGGGTTTCGTAGCGGGAGGGTCACACCAAACTGGTACTGCTCCTGAGAGTCCTGGAAAATGACGACATCCTGCTCAAGGCGGCTGTCCATCTCGAACCGCCAGAAAATCCCCACTTCGGCCAGCAGACGCTCAATAAACTCCAGGTCGGTTTCACGCCACTGAGTAATCAGCTCCCGAACCGGATACTCGCGGGACAGGCGGAATTCAAAGTCTGCCCCCTCCAGCCCGTGTTTACGCAGGATCTGCTCCACCACTTCAACAACGGACTGATTGAGGAAAATTTCACAGCCCTTCGTTTTCGCTAACAGGGCAATACGCGGCACCAGCGCCAGGGCGTAAACGGTATCCTCTTTTGATGTGGATTTGCGCTCAAATTCCTCAATCACGCCGTAAACGGTACGCACAGGTAAAGCAGGCGTCCCGTCAAATACCGGGGTCTGGAACGTAAAGGATGCGGGTTTTAACAGCACGGCTTCACTTGTGATATCCGGCGAAGAGCAGGTCACGGAGATATCATACCGCCAGGGCTTGCTGAGGGATTCAACCGATGTGAATTTCAGTACGTCAAGAAATTCAGCGCAGTCATGAACGTCCAGCCGGTAACGGGACTGACCGAGCAGTTGCTTTACCAGACTCACTGCATCATTTATCAGAGAATCACTCATACGCCCGCTCCTTCATCAAACGCCAGCACAATCCCCTCCTCCTCATCCCAGCCAAGCCACAGGTGCTGTGGCTTCTGCCCCGCCGCCATATGCGTCAGCAGCTGCTGACTCAGCACCGGCAGAATCTGCTGATTGAGCAGGCTGTCAACGTTGCGCGCCCCGGTATCCGGCAGCAGACAAGCGGCGGTCAGCGCGTCGTACAGGGATCCATCGATGGTGGTCGTCATACCATAGTGACGCGCCAGACGCTGACTCACCTGACCGAGCTTCATCCCGACAATTGTACGCATGGCTTCCTGCGTGAGGGGACGGTAAATCACCGTCTGGAAACGGGCGAGTAAGGCTGGCTGGAAGTGGTCACGCAGCAGCGGACGCAGTAGCTCGTGCAGCTCCGGTTCGGTGGCTTCCGGCTGTGCATCCAGCAGCTGCATGATGTGGTCGCTGCCGAGGTTGGAGGTCATCAGAATCACTGTGTTGCGGAAGTCAATTTCCCGCCCCTCGCCGTCGCGCATAAAGCCCCGGTCAAACACCTGATAGAACAGGTTCATCACGTCACGGTGCGCCTTCTCCACTTCATCGAGCAGCACCACGCTGTACGGACGCTTGCGCACCGCTTCAGTCAGGATGCCGCCCTGACCGAAACCGACATAGCCCGGAGGGGAGCCCTTGAGCTGGGAGACGGTGTGCGGCTCCTGGTATTCGGAGAGGTTGATGGTTATCAGGGATTTCTCGCCGCCAAACAGTTCGTCCGCCAGAGCCAGGGCGGTTTCGGTCTTGCCGGTGCCGCTCGGACCGGTCAGCAGGAACACGCCCTGCGGGCCGTTCTCCGGCGCAAGCCCGGTTTTTGACGCGCGCAGGCGCTGCGCGATGGCATTCAGCGCCGCATCCTGGCCCACCACGCGTTTACCGAGGCTGGTTTCCAGGCTCAGCAGCTCCGTCTGCTCGTCCTTCATTAATGATGAGAGCGGCACTCCCGTCCAGTCGGCAATCACCGTGGCGACGGTGCGCACGTCAACGTCCAGCCCCAGCAGCGGGTTACCCTGCTGAACTTCACTCAGTTGCTGTTGCAGACCGGCAATTTCCGCCTGACGGGAGATGTCCGAGCGGCAGGCGAGCAGTTCTTCCGTGAGTTTCAGCTCCTGGCCGTACTGCGTTTCCCGTTCGTCGAGTTCCACGATGATGCAGACTTCGTCCTGCTCAATGGCCGCCAGACGTTCACCGGGAGCGGTGTTGCCCACCGCGATATCCTCCATCAGCGCCTGCTTTTCCATCGCCAGGGCCGTGAGCTGCGCCTTCATCCGGGTCAGCGGCTCCGGCACGGTGTCAAGGCTCATGCGCACGCGGGCCGAAGCCGTGTCCAGCAGGTCCACCGCCTTGTCCGGCAGCTGGCGGCCGGTCAGGTAACGTCTGGACAGGGTGACCGCCGCCCTGACGGCCTCATCGGTAATGTGCACCCCGTGGTGCTGTGCGTAGCGTGATTTCAGACCACGCAGCATCAGGCAGGCGGTGTCGTCGTCCGGCTCATCCACTTTCACCATCTGGAAGCGACGTTCCAGCGCCGCATCACGCTCAAAATACTGCTTGTATTCAGACCAGGTCGTCGCGGCGATGGTTCTAAGTTCGCCACGCGCGAGCGCGGGTTTCAGCAAGTTAGCCGCATCCGCGCCACCCGCCTGGTTGCCGGCGCCGATAATGGTGTGGGCTTCGTCAATAAACAGCAGCACCGGCAGCAGCGACTGCTGCACCGCCTCAATGATGTTTTTCAGGCGCTGTTCGAATTCCCCCTTCACACCCGCACCCGCCTGCAGCAGGCCGAGGTC
>NZ_JALW01000056.1:0-59858 GCF_000710795.1 Enterobacter sp. T1-1
GCCGTTTAGCTGGCAAAACGCTACGGTCTATTTCGTGCTGACCGACCGCTTCGTGAATGGTGACCCCACGAATGACAATAGTAATAAAAACTTCCGCTACCATTAATGGAAAAATTAAGAAAGTTTCTTCTAGAGGATTTTTTGGATTTGTAGTTGATGAGAAAGGTAATGAATACCACTTCAGACTTAATGAAAATAAAACAGGTGATAAGCTGACAATTGGTCAACCGGTAAAATTCCAGATTAGCCATGGTAGAAGAGGTGATATTGCAATAAATATTACAAACTAAATATTAGCGCTAATAAAAATCGCTGACAAACAAAAATCAACATTTTGCGAATTCATAAGGAGGAATTTATTCCTCCTTAACTCCATTCAAATAATCAGCCCAGCATTGTACCATCAAACGGTGTTCATCCAAATGCTCAGATGTATGAATATATGCAGCACGTACATTATTGCGTTCTAAATGGCTCAGTTGGCGTTCTATCGCGTCATCGCTCCATAAGCCTGACTCACCTAAAGCACCACGTGCCATCGTTCTAAATCCGTGCCCGCAAACTTCGGTCTTAGTGTCATAGCCCATCGTGCGTAACGCACTATTCAAAGTGTTTTCACTCATAACCTTCGTTGCGTCGTGATCTCCCGGAAAGAGCAATGCTTTATCACCACTGATTTGCTTGAGCTGCTCTAACAACGCCACAGCTTGTAAGCTAAGTGGAACAATATCTTCCTCTTTCATCTTCATGCCACGGTGCGAGTAACGCACGCCTTGTATCTCTTCTCGCTTCGCCAGTATACGCCAGAGAGCCTTTTCAAAATCAAACTCATCCCAACGGTCAAAATGCATTTCGCTAGAGCGAACAAAAGTCAGCAGTGAATGCTCGACCGCGATCCGTGTCATTACACGGCCACGATAAGCAGCAAGACGAGCAAGAAACTCAGGGAAGCGGAGCGGGGCAATGTCTCGCTTTAGTTGTAGATAGCGCACCGGCCATATCACTGGCTGGATTTGAGTGGATGTAATCGTTCTGTACGGCATAACGCATAATGGCCGTAACGCGCTGTAGCATGCGCTGAGCGACGTCGTGTTTACCACTGGCATCAACTTTATTAATCGGGGCTGATAGGTGGCTGGTTTTCAGCTGGCGAATGTCGGATAAACCGACATGAGGGAGGATATAAAGCTCAAGATAGCGAAGGACGTGCGATCGATGGTCTCCACTCCATCGCTTGTTACTGGCATGCCATTCGCGAGTAATAGTTTCGAAAGTATATGCACCCGAATTCTCGGCCTGAGCTTCTTTCTGTTCGGCTTTTGGATCAATGCTCTGCACTAACAGCTTTTTAGCTTCATCGCGCTTTGCTCTTGCCTGAGTAAGCGTCACAGTAGGCCAAACACCAAAAGCGAGGCAATCCTCTTTTTTGTCTGAGGGGCGTCTGTATTTCATGCGCCAGTATTTAGAACACTTGGCAGAAACTTCGAGATACAAACCGCCGCCATCAGCCATTTTATAGATTTGTCTTTTGGCTTTGTGGTCTCGACCTGTCTGGCGTAGAGCTTCATTTGGGGGCACATTTCTAGTCGAAGTTAAGATGCCCCCCAATGACATCCGGATTTCAACGGACAACCTCGGACGATTCATGATATAAAAATCGATAAAAGCATTGATTTTAAAGAGTTTTATGGACTTTCTCGGATGGTCTTGGAAGTACTAATGGTGCCGAAGGCCGGACTCGAACCGGCACGGGTTATAGCGGCTTAGCTTGCTTCAATAATCATTGTTAACTCATTGAAGTAGCGAGACTAAAGCTCATAGCCCCGGCACATTTCACAGACTGTTTAGCCATGAAAAAGCCCCGACAACATAACCGGGGTTTGTATGAGTTTCAAGAGAGATCGTTATCTAGTTTTAGATCCCTGCGGGAATTACCTCGTGCGGATAGCTATTCCCAGCTACATGCGCCACCTGTTCCAAGGGAAGCGCTACTTTATGAAAAGCACAGGGACACGAGACATACGGCAAGCGCGTTTGTTTCGCGATGCTATTGCTCTGGAATGGACTCGCTTACGGAATATGCTTAAGCCACAAGGCGGCTCGTCCGTCGATCAAATCATTGATGAGCTACGCCGTGTCAGTGTGTATGCTAAGGAAGCCCCCGCATCATTTGGTGCATCAGTTCAGGCTTGCCCTTCCCTACTTAAAATGCGCGATCTGTATCTTCTCCAATACAGCGAGAAGAGAAAGCTAACCACGCTATCCAAGACCAACAAAGCCGTAGAGGTGCTGTTAACCCACCTGAAAAAGAAAGATATCCAGTTGCGGGATATTAATCGAACCATAGTTACAGGCTGGTTAGATAAGCTCAAAACTGAGCGAGCGCCGCAAACCATCCAGAACTATATAAGCGCACTGGCACAGATTTGGGATTTGGCACGCAATCGCTATCACGATGCACCACAGGACAATCCTTGGCGTGGTCATGCGCTCGAAGCAAAAAGCAGCAAGGTCAGCTATGAAGTCTTCGCACCGGGAGAGCTGGCAAAGATCTATGCCTTACTTGATGACGAGATGAAGGCGGTAACGGCTATTGGTGCTTACAGCGGTATGCGGATCAATGAAATATGTACGCTGCGTGAGAGCAGTATTAAAACCATCGAGGGCGTTTTGTGCTTTGAGATCACCGAGGGGAAGACCAAGAGCGCGGCACGAATCGTCCCAGTACACAGCAAGCTAATCCCTCTCGTGAAGTCGTTGCTCAAGACCACACATAGCGGTTTTCTGTTCTATCACGCCGCAATCACAGACCGGGCAGACGGAAAGCGTTCAACGTGGCACACCCAGCAGTTCACACGGGCGAAGCGCAAAGCGCTTGGCGAACCTGCCGCAGAGAGAAAAGTGTTTCATTCACTCCGACATGCGTTTGTGCAACAGCTCGACCGTGCTCAAGTACCAGAGGATCGTATTGCCCTGCTCGTCGGTCATGAGCGCGGGAGTACAGAGAGCTTCAAAACTTACTCGAAAAATGCAGCTTCCCCTATAGAGATCGGTAAGTATGTCGAACTCATCCAGCATGAAGGAATAAACATCTAACTCGTGGGTGAGTTTAGCCTGCGAACCTTAGACTGCATGGTTCGATGCGGGTAAGATACCCTATCAAAACAATACTAAGGTCTTGATATGGCTAACTCACCAGTTCTTGAACTTCAAGCACTAGCATGCGATCCCGACTCCGATATTTTATCTGTACTCATGAAGGCCAAAATGATTGCAGTGAAGCTCGGCCTCAGCGATTTGACCGAGTGGATACAGCTCGAATTAAATGGCTATCCCAGCTTTGATACGGTTCCTGAATACAGGAAAGGTCAATCGCAGTTAAAAGCATATAGTCCCCAACATCAAAGCTGGGTTCCGCTTGTGGTCAACTTCAACGACGCGGAATTAAATGCAATGGTATCAACGTTTCACATTACAGAATCAATATCATCCGTTAAAAAGATGAATAATAAAGGAGAAACCCCTTTTCTTCCTTTACCGGATTGGATGGCGGATACGTTGTATGAAGGCATCGGTCAAAAAACAGAAATCGTGTGGGTTATTAGTCCGGGAATCTTAGAACATGTAATAACTACCGTCAGGAATAAAATTCTCGACTGGTCTTTAGATTTAGAGTCAAAGGGTATTTTAGGCGAAGGGTTACAGTTTTCACTAAGAGAAAAAGAGGTAGCACCAATGACTGTCCATAACGTGACCAACATTCATGGCAACGTAAACAACGCTGGCGTTATCGGCTCTGGTAACGGGGACATTTCACAAAATAATACTGTCAACGCTGGAGACTTCAACTCGCTTGAAAAGCAGCTCAAGGATTGGGGCGCTAATGATGAAGATATTAAGAGCCTTCATCAAGCTATACAAGAATCACCAGCCCCAACTACCCCGGACAATTTCAGTGATAGCCTTGGGAAGTGGGTTGTAAATATGATTGGTAAAGCATACGCGGGAACGCTAAATATTGCAGCGTCTGCTGCACCAGCTCTACTAACTAATGCAATTTGTCATTACTACAACATTCCTGTTTGAGTGGTTACGCTACTATTTCGGCGGGGTTTATTACCTCGCTGTTATGGATATAACACGCCAATACCAGTGTATTGCTTGCGATAGCTGCCAATCATAGTCCTTAGATTCGTAGCGCTAACACCACACGTCCGCCCAACGTAGCGGCCTCCCTCAGCAGCGTTAGCAGAACGATGCACCACAGCACGCACGCGCCCGGTTCGGTGGCAGTGATCTAGCACGGCAGACGTGAGGCGCAGCGGCTTACCTGTCACCGCACAGCGTCGGTATTGATAATTCCACAGGAAGACACGGACAGCGGCCACATCAGCGCGGCGCAACTCCAGCCGCCCGGAACCATTCAACAGAAAGCGATAAACATCTTCGAATGCAGCAGCGTTTGTAATCCGTTCCGCCAGCGGCATATTGCCGAGGTGTTCCAGATAGCCCCGCATCGCTTTTCTTATTAGTAGTTGGTCTGTCCGTGTAACCATGATTCAAAGTCTCCATTGTCAGACGCAGCCCGCTTGCAGGCTTCGTATTCTTCGCGCTGGCGTTGGCGTACCAAAGCATAAAGCTCATCGGCCATCGCATTAACATGTTCGTCACTGATACCATTGCGGCGCATCAGCCCTAGCAGCCTACGAAATTCAGCCTCAAGCTCAGGCTCTCCTGTATCCATTACCCACTGTTTCAAGTCAGCGAGTGCGCCAGTCATTGGCGGCGGCTCGATGTACCGCCACCTTAATTTAATCGTCAATGCCATAAGCATTCCTCTTTATATCGTTTGCTCTCGCTTCACTGGCTTGTTTAAGCGTCATTCCTTCGATAGCTATATCCAGCAGTTCCTTTTGCTTACCAGCCAATCGCAAGGCGCTGTCTCTCCAGCAAAGCAGAAAGAAGATTGTCAGCACCTGTTTACTCAATCCATCCAGAAGATCGCCAAGTCCTTGATCCAGCAGACAGGCACGCCATGCAGCGGCGTGCTCCGTCATAGCACCCACTATCGGGACAGGTGCGCCGAGCGTTGTCGCAAGCTGACTCATAACACTATTAGCATCGCCCGGATGCAGTCGGGGAATAGTCATGCGGCCAGCCTGCGCCAACAGTTCGGCGTACCGCTGGCGGCGTGGGTCATCACATGCCAGCGGTTTAATTGGCTTTTCATCAGCCATATATGGAACCTCCGAGGATTAGGCAGCCTGCAACAAATCGGCTGGCGTTGAGGGATGGTATCTGGCTTTAGCTTTTAGATAGGCAGCACGCGCCGCCGCTTCGGTAGTAAATAAGCCAAGGTGACGGAGTACACCATCTACGCGTATGTAAGCCTCCCATTTGCTACAGCCCTTATTCCAGCTATACCCCCTTGCCTTGCGTCGGTTCTGGTCGTTTTCCCGCTGCGTAACCAAGCGCAGATTGCATAGGCGGTTGTCGTCACGGATACCGTTGATGTGATCGATCTGCTTACCGTAAGGAATAGCGCCATGCGCAAGAATCCACGCCACGCGATGGGCTTTTAGCTGGTACTGCTTGCCATCAAGTCGCAGGGCAACTTGACGATAGCCATCAGCTCGCCGGGTGGAGTCAGCATAGGAGCCAGCCTTAACCCGGCGTCGGTTAGCTTTATGGTGCAGGCGACCTGTCACCGGGTCATACAGGAAAAGGAATCGCAACAGCTCAGGGGCGTAAGCATCATTAACCATGACTCAGCCCCTCCAGTTATGCAGCTTGTCGGAAATTGATAACGCAGTCAGGACGACGCAGCCCAACGTTGAACAGGCGATATGAGTCCATCACCATCGTTATTTCGCGTTCATCATCCCACTGGCGATTGATGACGCTCTGCGCTTCGACCGTCAACAGTACCGAGGAAGGTTTAAACAGCGTTGCCCTCGTCATCGCTTCCTCTGCGGTAACGTCATAATCAGCGCCCAGTTCATGCCCGGTAATGGCTTCCTGCGGGTAACTGTTCAGCTCAATAACTCGCACCCCAGCGACATAGCCAACACGACGCCATGCGTAATCGTTGCCACTATCCCGGCTGTAACGGACGTTCATCAGCATCTTATGTTCCATCAGGATGCTGAACCAAGCTGGGTCGATAAGCAGTACCAGCTCCGCCACCGGAATATCTTTCTCAGTCAGGAATCGATTAACAGCAGCTTTGATAGCGTGAACCAGTTCGTTAGCTGCATCCTCTTCGCTCCCCGTGGTCAGGTCGAGCGAGACAACATTATCCGTAAGCGGGTTAAACGTTGGTTGCAGTGTCGGCGGTGGTACAAAGTCAGTCGCTTTGATTAACTGGATGGTATGCGCTTCGTCGTAGAACTTAGCGTGCGCAGTGCCGATATTGCGGCTCAGCTCTGCGCGAAAGGTGGGTGCAGTCCAGTCATCCTGATAATCAATCGGGATGCGGATATAACTCAGCGTATCCACAGAGATAATCAGCTTGTCCGACTTAACAGCGGTTGGCTCCAGCGATTGCCCTGCGGTTCTGCCCTTCACCTCAAGATCACCACTCAGGCGATCAATGCGGTATTGGTTGCTGGCTTTCAGCGGCTTGTATGTGCTCAGCCCCTCGGCCAGAAAGACGCTCTTTGACTCAAGACGGGTCTGAACGTCCCGGTCATACGCTTCAATGTGAATGTCGTTGTCAGCATCTACACCGCCCCAGTGCGGGCGGAATTGATCAGGGGTATAAACATTGTCAATCATAGGAATAGCTCCCGCGCCAGCGATAGCCAGCGCGATTTATAGAAATGGGAAAAGAGAATGTGACGGGTCAGGCAGCAGCTTTTTCAGCAGCTACCTCAAGAATCAGGCCGATAAGCGCGAAAGCAGGCCAGCGGGGATTAAGCTCGTGCAGGTGCGCAACGCCCCCACCAAAAGCATCGCGCATATCAGCACCAGAGATGCCCGTGCGTTTGGCCGCCCTGCGCAACAATCGCAGCTCAGAGCCGGGAACATACGCCGAGGGCATACGCACGCCGTAGAGTGAGGCGAGCCGCCGCCAGTGCGCTTCGTCAGCAAAGTCCTGTTTAAGCTGGCTGGCATTGGCTTTCCAGTGTTCAATCCTCGTGCTACGGGCAGCCCTAGCCGCTGCCACGTTTTCAGGTGTCAGTAAGGTCATTGTCAGATCTCAATGCAAAGTGGGTTTATGTGTGGTGTTTGAGAGGTAATTTCGCGTTTTACAGGCGCAGGTGTACGAATGCACATCTGGCGATGTACAACGCGATTCAGGCTCTAAAACGTAAGGTTAAGACGTGGGGAAGACAGGACAGGCAATTGCTTAGCGGCCAGCACGTTTGCCAGCGGAGCGCTGCGCAACCAGAGCGCGGTATTGCTCGTCGTACTGACGATGGCCGGGGCCATACCCTGATTGCTGCGCCCACTGCGAAAGCTGGTCATACGCTGTAATAAACTCAGCATGAGACATTCCGACAGGTTGCGCGGCGGGCTGACCATATGTGTTCCCCTGCGACGGGACATAACCAGTGGCAGAGCCAGCGGCCATACGCTCTTGCAGATACTGAACCGCACGCGACATCTGCGCGGGGTCGCCAGACATGACCATCCGTTCAAGGGTTGATTGCGTCCCGGCGTCGAGCGTGCCAGCGTACTGCAACATCGCGTCAACTGTACCCTGACCTAGCTGGCTTTCGACAGACTGGTGAAATTGCCCCATCAGCCCATGAAGTTCAGGAGTCAACTCTACAGCGGTTCCATCCATCAGGGGGATAGTATCGCCCACCTGCGCCCCGGCGCTGTCAGCGTTCTGGTCTTGCTGATTTGCGATATTGCCATTATGCCATTGACCACCAGCATTGCCGTTAACGGGCTGGGTACGGAGGAAATCAGCATCAGCAGGCGCAGAACTAAAGCGGGATGCGCCATTGTCAGCTCCAACAGGTGCAGCCATGTATGGCGATTGCTGCGATGCAGCATCAGCACCGGAAAGGTACGGATTAACATTCTGGTCAGACATAAATTATTCTCCTGATAAAGCTCTAAAGTCGTGTACCTGCGCTAACAACAGCATATGAACAGGCACACAACGCTCCGGCAGTTTGCGCATACCGTGATACGCTTTACCCATATCCTGACGATCAACCTGATAGGCGCGGGCGAGATCTGCCTGACTCACCTCAAGCGATTCAGAAATCAGCTTTAATTGCGCAGCCCAGTCTGTATTCTTGCGTGGCGGCAGCAATACGATAGTTTTGCTCATGGTAATTCCTCGTTAAAGTAATCCACGTTTACGAAGCCAACGACGCTCACCAACGGAGCCGCGCGGGCGTTGTTTCGGATTCTGGTTAAGCATTTGGCCGGGGTCAGTTCGCCCTTCCCCGGACAGGTTCTTTGTCAGTACATCCCAGCCGCGTGATTCAAACGGGGCGTATCCTTCACGTTGTTCGTCAAG
The DNA here is from genome assembly GCF_000710795.1 of Enterobacter sp. T1-1. Lineage (NCBI taxonomy): Bacteria > Pseudomonadati > Pseudomonadota > Gammaproteobacteria > Enterobacterales > Enterobacteriaceae > Enterobacter > Enterobacter sp. T1-1. The sequence goes on from NZ_JALW01000056.1 coordinate 8,483, forward strand.
GTTCACGTAGAGATCAGGGTTAACGGCGGGGTGCAGAGGTTCGTTCTCTGCCATCATTCAGCCTCGCTGAATTTGGAGTTAACAGACTCCAGAGTATCCGGGTACGACCAACGATTTCTCAGGCAGCGTTGCACATGCGCGACGACCTCAACAGGGACGCCCAGCTTCCCGGCGATCTCCGCAGCAGGCCAACCGAAGCGCTCTAACTTGTGAATTTCATCTAAATCAGTAGGCACCAACTTGCGCACTACTTTCGCTTTCTCCGGCTTTGCTTTGACGGCTTTCGGCACTGGGTGAGTGTGGACGTTGCTAAAGCGGGAATGGGCGATAGCCAGCACAGTCTCAGGGCGAATCAGCATATCGCGGGCAATCATAAACTCTGTATCGCGGTGCAGCTTGCCGGGCTTATGGCGGCTGCGGATGGCGTTGTACTCCGCCAGAGTGATATCAGCATCGTCTTTCCAATTTTCGGCCAAGTCATCGACATAGACGCCACGGATTACAGCATCAATATCGGTCAGGGTATGACCTGTCTCCGCTGCAATCTCTTCATTGTTCTTTAGGTGCTTATGAGCCAGCGCGTTAATGCGCTGGATATCGGTAATACTCAAAGTCATAAATTAAACTCCGAATCAAATTTAATCTGGTCAGTAACCAGCGTGTGGATCAGCGCAAGGCTTGATGCGGTATGTGTGCCCGACTTGCGGGCGTTGTCGTACATGGTGCGTGCGGCGCTCTGATAATTCGGCGGCAGGGTGGCAAACCATGTTCTAAACTCTGCGGGTGTCATTGCTCGTCATCCTCAAATACACGATTAAATGATGTGTCCGGCGCTTCTACGGCGTTGGCCTTGAGGAAGTTGACCGCACTGGATAACTCCGCTGCGGCCATGCGCGACTCGCCAGCCTTATCTTCCTCAAGGCGGCGAATCAGCGCCCCAAGAAGCAAGCCTTTCATTCGCCACGTTTCATTTTCAAATTCAGATTTCGTCATTGGTGGTTGTCTCCAGTTAGCCCCATTGCACGCAGGTGTTGAATGACCTCGGCATGTACTGGCTTTGGTAAAAACAGGCGACGCTGCACAGATTGAAATATCTCGTCGCGCGTCTTGTCGGCAGGGTGAACAGCCCCATTAAAGACCTCACGAGCCATGCGATAGGTCGGCCAAAGACGAGCGCCATCCTCCCGGCGTCGAAATCTATTCAGCAGAGCGGCCAGACATTCCCAAGGCTCACAGTTATTGAGCAGGCAATATCGCTGTAGAGGCGTACTTGCTTGACGTAACAAAGCCTCACGGTTAAGGGTCTGGCGGTGGTGCTCAGCCAATCCATCAAAGGAATAGCCGTTCAGGGCGAAGGCAAGTTGTGCGGTGATGAGCGCATCCGCACGCGCAGCACGACGCTGCGCGTGTTCGGTAACAGACATATGATTAACTCCAGAGAATCAGGGAGAGCCTTTCGACTCAGAGGTATTTAGCGATGCACTGCCAGTTGCAGTTTTCAGGGCGGTAGAAGTAAGCAAGCTCATCAGGCGCAGCATCCAGCGCCAGCGATGACCACAGCAGAAACGCGCGGGCAGGTTCCCCATCGCGCCCGGCACGTCCGATCATCTGAACGAGATCAGGCAAGTCATCGGGGATGTATGTCACGACAACGTTACGGATATCAGGAATATCAGCACCCAGCCCGAAGGCTTTAGTTGCAACCAGAATTGCGCCCGGCGTAGTGGCAAACCACTCAGCGTTTGCGTGGCGTTCTTCGTTACTCAGATGCATCGTCTTCGAGTGATATGGCCGCGCCCGGTCACCTAAGAGTTTCAGGTACGCCCGCAACGTCTTAAGGTCATTGACGAGAATGAGCGTCTTCTCTTCATCCGGCAGAGCCTCGGCCAGACCAACAGCCGCACAGTATCGCTGGCGGCACTGCCTGACCGGAATCAACTGTATATTCTCGCGAGCAACATCAGCACGGAATGTGACGTAATTGCCACGGCATCCCAGCGCCTCCATTAAACCGCGCTCATTTTCACGTAGTAGAGTAGCCGTAAACACGCAGCGTTGAGCCGAGGGAAAAGCATTCTGTAGTGTGTGCTGCATTGCGTCGTAAGCTGGGCGGAAATCCCAGTCTTTGACCGTGTGTGCCTCATCGATAATAAAACGATCAACGCCATAAGCCATCAGCGCCGCGAGAACCTGACTCGACGGAACCAGATGTTCAGGCGAAACAACAGCAACCCGGAACGCCCCGGCAGCTAGTCCCGCCAGTTGTTGTGCGTTGCGGTGCCTCGGTAGCTTATCGCCAAATGCCACAGCGTGAATGCCAGCCTCCCGCAACTGGCGGAGAATCTGACGCTTAAGGGTATTAGTAGGAACAACGATAACAGACAGGCCAACGCCAGCGCGGGATTCATAAATCAATGGATAAGTGAAGGCGGCGCTTTTCCCATACCCAGTCGGCAGAACGGCCAGCACATCACTACCACGGGAGAAGATCGCATCAGCAACAGACAACTGCCCCGGCCTCCACTCCAGCCCATCGGGTGGCAGCAGGCTAACGCGTGCGTTTCGGTCACAGCGAACCAGCGGGCGGAACTCATAAGAGGCTGTATTCAGTGACGGCACAGACGGCGACACTGCCAAGCCGTTTGGGTCACAATGATGATTTGTACTGTTAAATTTATCCTCGGTAGGTTTAGACTCTCCACACCACAATTGACGAAACTCCCCTGAGTCTCCGTAGCGTTTGAAATCTGCGTTGCGCATCGCTTCCAGTTTACTCATGCCCCTGTTAATGCGGCGCATGGTCTTCTCATCGCAAATCAGAAACTCGCGGCAGGCTTTGAGAAAAGCATTCTGTCCGGTTGTTGATTCCGGCACGGCGTGCTCGCGCGGTTTCAATGCGGCATCGTCAACGCGAACGCCGGGGAAATCTGGCGGCAGTGGTTCAACATAACGAGCAGGCTTTTTATTTAGCCATTGCTCAATCTCAGCGCGTCGACAGTGAATCACGTCGCCGGGCTGGATGACTTGCCGCAACCCAGCGTCAGAGCGCTGTTTTTGTTTCTTCGGTTGAACACCGTGCAGCGTTCGCCACTCCCGCAAGGTCATCGCGGAGCCATCTGCATTGTAATAAAACTCTTCGATCTTTGTGTTGTATGCCGCCTTAACGGGTTTACGCTTTACAGGGCATATCTTGGAACGTCGAATAACAATCCCGTCAGCGATCATTTGCTGTACATCTGCGTCCGCAGTATTGAGCGGGTCAGCGTCGGCAGCCTGCACAAGCAGGCGGCATAGGTTTGTTGGCATGGTGAAATCTCCAGAAAATAGGGGTAGGTATTAGCTCAGGTTGGGGCGGTGGTACAGGTGCGGCAGACTCTCTGCCCTTATAGAGGTTTTCATGTCGGCAACAGTGTCAGTGTCTTTATCTGCCTTAATAGTCACTTTCAAAATCGGAGAGTTTGTCTCGCTTCGGGAGTTATTCTTTCTCCTTAGTAGATACTTTCATTAGGTCAATTTTTAACCACAACCTCGCTAAGCCTTACTGAGCCTGGGCTGGCAATACTTAACAGCGCGATTTTTGTCGGTCAAAAGCGGGAAAGTAATGCTCTATATCTCCTTATTAGTAGCCTTTAAAATTAAAAATATAAATTACTGTAATCATTAGATAATTATGAAAGCATCTATAGTGATAAGTATCGCTAGATACGCAGAGCGAGCGCGGCGCAGCCGAAACAAGCGAGCGCCGAACGGATGACGGATGGCAGACCGTAGGACTGACAGACGGCAGACAGTGAAGGCAGTAGGACAGATGACAGACAGTAGACCGTGACGGCGTGCCATAGCTGGCAGTAGCACAGCAGGCAGTAAGACCAATGACCGACGGCTAAGACCTGAAAGGAAACGAACAAGAAAGATGATTGAACGATACAGAAATGAATGAAGATGTTTTGAAGAATACCTACCGATAACAGTATATGATTGATTAAATTAACAATACCGATAAAGAGTACCGTTCCACTACACATCCCCGCCGCGTTGCCTGCCACGGCAAGCACGGTTGCGTAGAGTGGCCGAGCATCAGCAGCGGGCGAAGACCGGGAATGAGCCAAAGGCGATGGAGCGGGCTGGAGCATAGCGAGAAGCGCAGCAAGTGAAGAGAGCGAAGCACTCGTAACTACATTTAGGAGAAGGGATGTAAGGGAAGAACCCTTTCCTGTACATGTATTTCAAATGCAACTTTAAAGATACTACTAACGTGTTGACCAGCTTCAAATCTCGCTTAGTGATTGGACAACGCAGCCTTTGATCCCTTCCCCTGCCCCATCCCTCGAATTGTTCAGTGATGAATCACATTCACAATCTGATCTTGATGCTCATCGTCTGGCACGGCTAAAGCCCCGCCATCTCTTCGCATCAAGAGCCGCAAGTAATACGAAAATACACTATAAATCATAGCATTACGAGATTACGCATAACATAACACCCTGATATTCCTATAAAAGCTGTAGGCCACCCATCACCCACAGCCCAGTAACGGCCAGTCGTAGCACCTCGTTCGCTTGTAGGTCATCATCCCTCGCCCTTGTTCCAGTGGCGTTTAACGGTGCTCACGCTAACGCCGAGACGCTTCGCTACCTTCGATTGAGACAGCCCCTCACTCCGCAGCTCCTGCACCTTTTGAGTGGTGTCGGTGGCTTCTTTGCGTCCCAGCTTAACGCCATTGGCTTTCGCCTTCTCCAGCCCGTCAAGCGTCCTCTCACGGATACGGTTTCGCTCGAACTCAGCAAAAGCTCCAAACATCTGGCGGATTAGCTTGCCCTCAGATGAAGTCAGATCACGCGCAGGCAGGTCAAGAGACACCACCTTCACGCCACGTTCTAACAGCATGTCGATGGTCTGTTGCACGTCGATGTTGTCGCGCCCCAGCCTGTCCAGTTTCAGCACGACAAGCTGATCTCCCGCTTCCAGCTTATGCTCAACCATCGCCCGAAACTTAGGGCGCTGCATAGCCTGAACGCTGCCGGAAATGTCCTCGCTGATTACCCTGCTCTCAGGCACCGTGTACCCGGCACGCTCAATAGCCAGCACCTGATTCTGCGTATCCTGCTCGCGTGTTGAAACGCGGCAGTAGATAAAAGTCCTCATGGTTCACCTCACCCGTCTGGTATCACAAAACGGTAGCATCATTGCATTAGTGGTAGCATTTAGTCAAACCCTAAATTGATGACACCAGATAGTAATCACTCAGGCAGGTAGCAAGAATCGAACGATTGATGACACCGAAGCCAAAACAATAACGACAGCCAAGAGAAGCGCCAAGCATCAACGCAAAGTGCATTAACAGTGGAGATTCAAGAGTGATTTAGCGTTTAAAGAGAAGAGTAACCCTAACCCACAGCCTCATGATCAGAACGCGAAACAGGGTCATAAACGCCGCAGAGGAAGGCAAATCAATATACAGCCCGCCCAGCCTTCGGCTGGGAGAGGCGCACGGGGGAAGTTGAAGCCTTAACCGTTGAGGGAGGGAAAAGTATAAGCGTGCAATTTTTGAAGCCGGATGTACGGTTTTTAGAGGGCTATAATGATTTGTGAAGGTGAACTTTTATTGTGCTTATGAATCCTATTTACATTCGATTGAAGATGCTCTTTTATTCAAAAACAACTCCCACTTTCTTAGAAGCTTTTCTTTATCTAGATTCACTGAATGATCACCAATTTTTTTCCCCTCAAATATTCTTGAATATATGCAGTCGACATTAAAATGAACAGTAAGTGTTTCAGGATTTATGCCAAGTTCACCACTATCAAACATCCTATGGCAATCGGAGGTTAGGAGTATGCCGTTACTCGTGTCCATGTTGTGTGAAAAACTATAGTCCTCCAGATGGCAAGCTTGAAGAAGTGTTTGTGCTGACTGCCCTGTAACCGCACATTTACCTTTGAAATTCAGTTCCACTCTTCTACGGAAACTTTGCTGATCACTAATTCTTCGTAACTGGATAGTACGTTCGACATTACTTGAAATTAACTTTAAATCTATCCCCTCAAGAGAGGTTGGTTTTTTAACATATTTTTCCTTTTCAGGTAACGCCATTATATTAGCGAGTCGCTTCTGAACACGATAACCAACCGTGATCAAATTATAGAGAAATTCTTCAGATTGCTGCTGATTGCGTGCAACACAGAGAGCCTCAGTTTTGTTTTTCTTCCTCATAGCGAGGAGATATGTAAGGGCATTAAAGTAATAATACTCTCCGGGAATAATTCTACTATCATAGTACTGCAATGCTAACTCACGACTTTTAGCTATCTTATAAGCTTGCGAAACAGGCATTGTTCTAATTAAAACACTATACAATTCTTTGTTAAAGTAAAATTCTTTTGTTACTTCCTCCTTGACTGATGCAGAAGGAGATTTAACCTCATGCTTTTCTAAAGAAGTATTTTTCTTTTTTGTTGTGTCGGCTAGATTTATTTTAGTGTATGTGACACGAGAAAGAATGGCCATTCTCTCCAGTTCAGCTTTGGCTTCAATAGCAATCAATTCCTTGCGTATTCTATCTCGCTCAACAAACTCTTGGTTATAGGGTAAAAACTTGTTTTCTGATGAGGGCGGCACTAATTTATGAGGTGGCTTTGTTCTTTTAAATTGACGTAACTGAGCAGTATCGATATTTCCTTTAGCTAAGGTAACGTCGACCAGGCTTTCATTAATCAGAAAGGGTTTTCTACCAACCTTTCCTTTGATTTTAATTTCATAATTTAAAGACCTTATCATCTCTAAAAGCTCTTGTTTCTTTTCTTTAGAAGTAATAGGATCATTTACTATTTTGAGGTATTCATCTTTAACTCGAAGTAACTCATTTAATGTCATCGACTGCGCATAGGCTTTTCTTTTTAACTCCTTCGCTTGCTTACTTGAGTTAACAATATTAGAAATAGAGTTTTCAGGCCCAATTTTATCCACAGCCTGCAACAAGGCATCTGCTAGTATATTATTTTTCATTGGTAGCTTGCCCCCCCTGACATTCCGTAGATTATAAAATAATTAACTAAGAGTATAAACTAATAATTTTCGCGGACAACTTGGTCATACCGTTCAATAAAAGTTATTATTTTCTCGCCATCATACGTTGCTAACCATTTATCCATAGCACTTTCAAATAACGGTATAAAATCTAAATAATTAAAAAACACTATCCCATCATGCTCTCTTGTGGGTGTACCGACTGGGCCAATACTATAGCTTATACGCCTTTCAACACCCTGTATTACTTTACGGGAGTTAAGGTTTGTCATATGAAGAAGTGAATGCCTTAACTCATAAAGTTCGTTTGATGTTATTTTTAGCGTCGATAGTTCACAATATTTATCAAGCCAAACTGGAAAGGCTTTATTTACATCGCCAAATTCTAAAAAAGCCACAGTATCGATAAATGACATTAACAATTTAATACTTGAAAGATAATGTTTATTATTAAAAAGAAGATGTATCGCTTTGACATGATCATCTACTAACAAATCTTTAATATAAAAATGCCCATCAACTATGTATTTGTCTAAATAGTCAGGCATATCTCTCACTCCCGGTATTGAGTTAGAGGGAAAGTCATCTCTTCTTAGTTCTTTATTGACGTCAATATTTCCATCCACCTTTATTTGTCCATTAACAACAGCAGTGCATATAACTAATGGATTATCTGTTGCCCTTTTGGCTTGCAGGGCAAGTTCATAAACTAACGTCGCAATTCCTCTTCTAGCTAAAGCCATGTAACGCCCCACAGATAAGGTTTTATTAGTTCCAAGGCACTGCGGACTGACGTCAAAGTATTCACACGAGCATAAGTCAGAATTAATATTCTTTTTCAAGAAAGAAAGTTTCTCATCGTCGCTCCCCGATAAATTATGAGTAGCGATTCCTACATGGCTGATAGTTTTACCATCGGGGGAGAAGTAAAATAAATTATAGACTTCCTCTAACATGTTTTGTCCTCTTCACCGGTTAACCCGTACGTTAAACCTGCCTTGTGAATTAGAACAATATAAGTCATAAAGCCCCGTTGGTGGTATAGCAACAAGCGGAGCCTATGGCGACTACATCACAGTTATGTCAGTTAGTGAGGCTTATCAGGATGACCATGTACCCAAGGGGAGCGAGGCCGAACCGCTGGCAGAGCTTGCATATGGTCTGCAAGTACCGTGACCACCATAAACCTGTTTATCCCCTGCGGCGTCTCGCGACGGCGACAGAACGGGGGCATCGGGCTTAAATGCGCTTCACTAAAAGTTTTTGGGATTGTTTAGAGACAGTGGCTACGTCATAGCTTTCAAGTTGAGTCAGTACGTGTTTGACGCTTGGAACGACACGCCGCTATGAGTTAACATCCCAATTACCACTATCAACCACAGCGGCTTTTTCAAGGGACATAACAGAGCATTTCTTACAGGCAAAAGAGACAGATTTTATTGTCTAACTACCTGTATTGTAAGGAATTTAGTGACTTGGTGCCGAAGGCCGGACTCGAACCGGCACGTATTTCTACGGTTGATTTTGAATCAACTGCGTCTACCGATTTCGCCACTTCGGCACTGAAGGGGATGCGGAAACGTTGTGGATTATACCTGTCGCGCGCCGCCATGCAAGCGACGACGCGCGAAACCCGCGCTAAGTGCCCAAAAAACCAGCGCCCTTCTTCAGTCCAGCTCAGACACCGCCAGCCGAATCACCCTCGCAGCCTTCTGTTCCGGCAGCGCCAGCACCTTGACCCACATCTCCTGCACCATATCGCAGGAGAGCTTCTCTTTGCCCACCGCCTTCTCCGGCATCTGCAGCAGCTGGATGTCCTCACCGTACTTATCGGCAAGCGCCTTCATAATCGGCCGCACATCTTCGACTGCCGCCTCGCGCTCGGCCGGGGTCACGGTGTGGCTGTTTTTGCCGTAGGCCGCGCGCATCATGTCGGCGTCGGCCTGCATGCGCCGCGCCATCAGGTCTTTATCCAGCATGCGCATCGGGTTGATGCCGCCCTTCACCATCGGGTAGAGGAAGCGGAAGCAGGCGTCGTCGCTCACCTTCTGGATGGCGGCGGTCTGCTCCATGTTGATGGTCATGTAGTTCACCACGTTGGCGTCCGGGGCGTTTTGCAGGCGCGTCATCTGCAGATGCAGGATCTGCGGCTGGATGGTGTCGATAATCTGCTGCTCCGGCTCGCCCGCTTTTTGCAGGGCGGCCATCTGGTCGAGGATGCGCTGATGCAGCGCGGGCTCCTGCTCCTTAATCACCTGCCAGGCGGGCATCGCGTTGAGGGCGTTATCCATCTGCCGTTCCGGGGCGCGCTGCCTGTCGAAAAACACCCAGAACGCCACGGCGGCAGCCGCAATGACGACAATAACAATACGGGTCCACGTTTTATTCATCTCGCATCCTTATCCTTGAGTTATGCCGGTTTACACCGGCACGCCGCTGTGGAAGCGAAACTCGTTGTCCGGTGTCGAGATAAGTGTGGCTTCAATTTCGCCAAAAAGCTTTATACGCGGTGAGATATCGTCGTCGCTCACCTGCTGGGCCAGCGTCAGGTAGTCCTGATAATGGCGCGCTTCCGAGCGCAGCAGCGAGAGATAGAACTTCTGCAGGTCGTCGTCGAGGAACGGGGCCAGCGCGGCGAAGCGTTCGCAGGAGCGGGCTTCGATGTAGGCGCCGCAGATGAGCTTGTCGATCAGCGTCAGCGGTTCGTGGGTGCGCACTTCCTTCAGCATCCCTTTGGCATAGCGGCTGGCGGTGATTTTGACGTACGGAATGTCGCGGGCCAGCATCGCCTCACGCACCTGCCAGAAGTGGTGCAGCTCCTCTTTAATCAGCAGCACCATGCTGTCGATGAGCGCCTGGCCCCACGGGTCGTCGGTTTTGGGCATCACGCTTTTGCCAATCTGCCTGTGCAGGGCGATGAAGTCCGGCTCCGGGCCGTCGCGGAAGGTGAACTGTTCGTAGGGGTTGAGCCAGTCGAGCAGCGCGTCGGCACCGCTTTCGTCGGCGACGTATTTACGCACCAGCAGCAGCGCGGTCTGGGCGGCCTTGAGCTCGCACACCATGTGGTCGGTGAGCAGCAGCGGCAGGTTCGCCGGGTCGCGGGCTTTATCAATCCATGCTTGCGGGGTCGGGCACTGGAGGAAGTTGAGTACGGGGGCGAGTATCTGCGGGTAATCCATGGTTCTGCCTTGAAAAAGCGGTGGCGCGCGCCACCGCCTGAAACGCTTAGTGACGCACGCCGTCGTCGTCTTCGTCGACGTAATCTTCGTCGTCGCCTTCTTCGCCGTCTTCACCGTTCGGATCTTCGAAGTAGGTTCCCCAGCCGTCGTACTCCACGTCAAACTTCTCGGCCAGGTTCATCAGCTGTTCTACCTGCGCGTCGATCAGCTCCGCCTTCAGCGCGCCTTCGCTCAGGATGTCGCAGCAGATGACGGTATCGCCCTCTTCCACTTCCAGCTCTTCCGGCTCGGTGACTTCGTAACCCAGTTTAAAAGCTTCCACCGCCATTTTTTCCAGCGCGTCGAAATCATCCGCAGAGAAATGGTGCTCGATGGTGTACAGCGCGTCCGGATCGCTACCGTCTTCCAGCAGCTCTTCAATAATCAGACGCGTCTCTTCGCGTTGTTCTTCCAGGTGTTCCGGGTTTGCCATGGGTCATTCCTCTTTAAAGTGCGGCAGATACTTCTATTTTCACACACGGACGTGTTTGCCTCCACCTTTGTAAGAAAGATTTGTTAAACGGGGTTGCAAATGAATAATTACACATATAAAGTGAATTTTAATTCAATAAGTGGCGTTCGCCATGTGAGGATAAAATGTCTGATCTGTACAAGAAACACTTTCTGAAATTGCTCGACTTTACCCCTGCACAGTTTACTTCTCTGCTGACTCTTGCCGCACAGCTCAAAGCCGATAAAAAAAATGGCAAGGAAGTACAAAAGCTTACTGGCAAAAACATCGCGCTCATCTTCGAAAAAGACTCAACCCGTACACGATGCTCTTTCGAAGTTGCCGCATTTGACCAGGGCGCGCGCGTTACCTATTTAGGGCCGAGCGGCAGCCAGATTGGGCATAAAGAGTCAATTAAGGACACCGCGCGCGTGCTCGGGCGGATGTACGACGGCATTCAGTATCGCGGTCACGGCCAGGAAGTGGTCGAGACGCTGGCGCAGTACGCGGGCGTGCCGGTATGGAACGGGCTGACCAACGAGTTCCACCCAACGCAGCTGCTGGCGGACCTGCTGACCATGCAGGAGCACCTGCCGGGCAAGGCGTTTAACGAGATGACGCTGGTCTACGCGGGCGACGCGCGCAACAACATGGGCAACTCAATGCTGGAAGCGGCAGCGCTGACCGGGCTGGATCTGCGTCTGGTGGCTCCGAAGGCCTGCTGGCCGGAAGAGAGCCTGGTGGCGGAGTGCAGCGCGCTGGCGGAGAAGCACGGCGGGAAGATCACCCTGACGGAAGACGTGGCGGCGGGCGTGAAGGGTGCGGACTTTATCTATACCGACGTGTGGGTGTCGATGGGCGAAGCCAAAGAGAAGTGGGCGGAGCGGATTGCGCTGCTGCGCGGGTATCAGGTGAACGCGCAGATGATGGCGTTGACCGGCAACCCGAACGTGAAATTCCTGCACTGTCTGCCCGCGTTCCATGACGACCAGACCACGCTCGGCAAGCAGATGGCGAAAGAGTTCGACCTGCACGGCGGGATGGAAGTGACGGACGAGGTGTTTGAGTCGGCGGCGAGCATCGTGTTTGACCAGGCGGAAAACCGGATGCATACGATTAAGGCGGTGATGGTGGCGACGCTTGGGGAGTGATTGGATCCTCTGCGGTCTGGTGCCCTCACCCCGGCCCTCTCCCACGGGGAGAGGGGGAAAACACTAAAAAACGACAACAGGGTTGTCGTTTTTGCTTTTACCTCCATTTCATTGATTTTTCACCCCGAAAAAGGTACGTTTTCGCCTTAATTCCAGCGTGGACATACCAGCATTATGCCGATTATTCAGTCTGTTGAACGTGCGTTGCAGATCCTCGACCTGTTCAACGAGCAGGCCACCGAGCTTAAGATCACCGACATCAGCAAACTGATGGGGCTGAGCAAGAGTACCCTCCACTCGCTGCTGAAAACCCTGCAGCTGCATGGCTATATCGATCAGAACCCGGAGAACGGCAAGTATCGCCTCGGCATGAAGCTGGTCGAGCGCGGTCATTTCGTCGTGGGCTCCATCGATATTCGGCAGAAGGCGAAAGGCTGGCTGATGGAGCTGTCCCGGCTGACCGGGCAGACCACCCATCTGGGGATCCTGGACGGGCGTGAAGGGGTTTATATCGAGAAGATTGAAGGCAAGCTGGCCGCCATCGCCTATTCGCGCATTGGCCGCCGTCTGCCGGTTCACGCCACCGCCATCGGCAAGGTGTTGATTGCCTGGCTGGGCGAGACCGAGCTGAACGCCCTGCTTGAGGGCTATCAGTACACCACCTATACCCCTTCCACCCTCGCCTCTCGCGAAGCCTTAATGAGCGCCCTCGCGCAGACCCGCGAGCAGGGTTACGCTCTGGACAGCGAAGAGAACGAGCAGGGCGTGCGCTGCGTGGCGGTGCCGGTGTGGAACCATGAATCCCGCGTGATTGCCGCCCTGAGCCTGTCGACGCTGACCTCGCGCGTGGACGATGCCGGGCTGGCTAATTTCCGCGAGCAGCTTCAGCAGGCCGGGCTCCAGCTCTCACGCGCGCTGGGCTACCCGGCCTGAGCCGTTAAACCGGCTCGTAGGTGAAGTAGTCGAAGTCCGCGTGGCAGCCGTCGCCGCTGATGTCCTCGCAGTGCAGCCCCACAAACGCGCCGGTGAAGAAACCGCGCCCGCCGATGTAGTCGTCCGACAGCTTCCACGCCTCATACGTTACCGGCACGGTGTGCCACGTCTCGCCGTCAAACGAGTAGCTGTAGCGGTAGACCAGCGTATCCACATCCACCCGCAGCCAGATGCTCTCCGCATTCTCCGGCACCGGAATCGGCTGCTCGTGCAGCGGCCATGACGGCACATTGTGGTCGAGCTGAATAACCTTGATGGTTCTCCCCTGCCCCTCCTCGTAGTCCACAAAGCAGTAGCTCCAGTTTTTGCTGTTGTAGTAGCAGGTCAGCCCCGCGCTTTGCTGGAAGTGAACCGGTGAGAACTGCATCCGCGTTTCTGAGCGGAAGACGAAGTGCTGCCAGCGGCGCGCCACGGTCGACTGGGTGAAGGTCGAGTTGAGCGAGTCGTTGCCGTAGAGCCGTAAATAGCCGGGGCGCGCGGTGAGTGAGCCGAGGGTGTCGTCGAACGGGATGCGCAGGGTCTGCAGTTCCGGGTCAAGCGTGCTGCCGTCGAAATCCTCCCGCCAGCTGCCCGTAACGGATGCAGGCTGTTCCGCCACCTGTGGGCCTTTCACGGTCAACTGCGCGTGCTTGCCGCCTTCCACGTACGGCCAGCCGTCGCGCCATTCAATGCGGGCGATGCCGGTTTCGCGCCCCAGCGGACAGTAGCCGCGTCCGCCGGTGGCCAGCAGCGGCACGCCGGGCAGGCGCAGCGGGCGGCTGGTGAGGTAGGCCATATACCATTCCCCGGTATGGGTCTGCAGCAGCGAGCCGTGGCCGCTCTTCTGCAGCGGGTTCTCCGGCAGGTGCCAGCTGGTCATCATCGTCACCTCCGGGTGCAGCTCGTACGGCCCGTCGATGGTTTTTGAACGCAGCACCACAACCGCGTGCTCGTAGCTGGTGCCGCCTTCGGCGACCATCAGGTAGTACCATCCCGCGTGGCGGTACAGGTGCGCGCCTTCGGTGTAGCAGAGCGGCGTGCCGGTAAACAGCGTTTTGCGCTCGGGCGAGAGCGTGCCGGTCTGCGGATCGAATTCCTGCATCACGATGGTGTTGTGCGGGTTGCTGTGGTGGCGCGGCCCCCACGGACGGTAGAGGTAGTACTTGCGGCCGTCGTCGTCGTGGAACAGGGACGGGTCAAACCCGCCGTTGCCCATCGGGATCGGCTCGCTCCACGGGCCCTCGATGGTCGGCGCGGTGACCAGGAAGTTGCGGCCGTTTTTCCACGGCGAGTCGACAATCTTTACGTCGGTGTAGAGCAGCCAGAATTTGCCGTCGGCGTAGCTCAGACACGGTGCCCAGATGCCGCCGGAGTCCGGGTTGCCCTTCATGTCCAGCATCGACACGCGGTCCAGCGGCGTGCTGACCAGCGACCAGTTTTTCAGGTCGCGGGAGTGGTAGATGCGCACGCCCGGGAACCACTCGAAGGTCGAGGTGGCGATGTAGTAGTCCTCGCCCTGGCGGCATAAAGACGGATCCGGGTTGAAGCCGGTGAGTATTGGGTTGGTGATTTCCATATTGCCTCCGGTTAATGGGATGCGGCTGTCGCTGCGTCGGGAACGGCCTCGCCCTGCGCCGCGCGGTGCTTGATCAGCTGCTGGCTGATGGCCTCCACGCGGGCATCGGTGAGCTTATAGAACGACAGCATGATGAACATGCCCACGTAGAGCACCACCGGCACCACGCAGAACAGAATTTTGATGGTGGTCAGCACCTCCACCGGCTGCACGCTGCTGCTGGCGGAGTAGTTGACGTACGCGAGGATCCAGCCCACCACCGCCCCGCCAATCGCCAGGCCAATCTTCAGGCTGAACAGATAGGTGGAGAACACCAGCCCGTCGAGGCGTCGCCCGCTGCGGCTCTCCTCGTAATCCACCACGTCAGAGGCCATCAGCCACTGCAGCGGCGTGGTGGTGTTGAAGACGAACAGGAACAGGATATTGAGGGCGAAAATCAGGGCGATATGCTCCGCCGGGGTGACGAAAATCAGCAGGCTGATCAGCGAGTAGGCGACGATGATCCACTTGAAGGCGGTAACGCGGTCGAAGCGCCCCAGCAGGCGGGAGGAGCAGAGCGAGCCAAACATGGTGGCGAGGCTGCCGTAGAGTAAAAACTGGGTCGCCATCTCCGGGTGATCCATCACGTATTTGACGAAGTAGAGCGTCGCCCCGCCGCGTACCACGTTAGAGCAGGTCGCCATCATCTTGAACGCGCACATGATCCGCCACTGGCCGTTGCCCAGCAGCAGCTTAAGGTCTTTCGCCACCGACGAGCCCGGCTGAACCTCAAAGGTGTAGCGCTCTTTGGTGGTAAAGAAGCAGACGTAGAGCAGCACCACGCCGGTCAGCCCCAGCACACACATGGCGCCGAAATAGCCCACCTGCTCGTCCCCTTTGCCGATGATGCTCACCAGCGGCAGCGCGATGCCGCTAATGGCAAGCGAGCCCGCCGCCGCCAGGAAGAAACGCCACGACTGCAGGGCGTGACGCTCTTTCGGGTCGGCGGTAATCACGCCCGGCATGGCGCAGTACGGCACGTTAACGAAGGTGTAGACCAGGGTCAGCAGAATGTAGGTTACGCAGGCGTAGATGATTTTGCCCTGCGCAGAGAAATCCGGCGTGTAGAAGGTCAGCATGCAGACGATGCCAAACGGGATCGCCCCCCACAGCAGGAACGGGCGGAACTGGCCGTAGCGCGTGCGGGTGCGGTCCACCAGCAGCCCCATCAGCGGGTCGGTCACGGCGTCGAGCACGCGGGAGACCAAAAACAGCGTGCCCATAATGCCCGCCGACAGGCCAAACACGTCGGTATAAAAGTAAGCCAGCAGGAACATGGTGGCCTGCCAGACAAAGCCGCAGGCGGTGTCACCCAGCCCGTAGCCAATTTTATCTTTCATGGTTAATTGCATCATCATCGCACCTTTATTTTCGTATGCTGATTTCACAACATCGTGTTAATGGAGTGTAATGAGCTGTTCAATTAACCAGCAATGGTCATATCTTATTTCCGAATTACGATATTTTGCTTTTGTGACGCCACCGATATATCACAACGCATTGTTTAAATTGATAAATTTAAGATACGCGAAAACCGTCCACGGGATATTTCCCGTAGACGGTATCGCTCAGAAAATAATTAAAGTCCGAGTGCTTTTTTACCGGCGTTAATTACCTCGATAATTTTATCGGTGTCATAAATACAGCCTTTCCAGGTGCCGCCGCTCACCGACTGCAATGCCGCCCACAGGCGGGGATCGTCCGGCAAAAAGTCGTGAGGGTGCAGGTCCGGGTGCGTCTGTCTTACTGCCAGCTCGCGCGCGCCCTCTTCCGGCGTCAGCGGGTTTTCTGCGGTGCCGATAAAGTTGACGCTGCCCGTCAGGGTCAGGCGATCCACGGCAATCTCAATGATGTCGTTGTCGCGCAGCTTGCCAATCGGCCCGCCTG
Organism: Enterobacter sp. T1-1; assembly: GCF_000710795.1. Classification (NCBI taxonomy): domain Bacteria; kingdom Pseudomonadati; phylum Pseudomonadota; class Gammaproteobacteria; order Enterobacterales; family Enterobacteriaceae; genus Enterobacter; species Enterobacter sp. T1-1. The sequence goes on from NZ_JALW01000056.1 coordinate 24,804, forward strand.
CCAGCGCTTCCGGCGACACGTGGCCGAAGCAGGCGCCCGTCGACACGCCAGAGAAGCGCGCATCGGTGATTAACGACACCGTCTTGCCCCACGAGATATGCTTCAGCGCAGAGGTGAGCTGGTAGGTCTCTTCCATGCCGGTACCGGACGGCCCACCGCCGATCACCACCATGATATCGCCCTGTTTAATCTCTTCCTGCTTGATGGCTTTAATCGCCTGTGCTTCCGAGACAAACACCCTTGCCCGGCCCGTATGACGGTAAACGCCATCGGCACCCACCACCGACGGGTCAATGGCCGTGGCCTTGATCACCGAGCCTTCCGGCGCGATGTTGCCCGTCGGGAAGCAGACCGTCGAGGTCAGCCCTCTCGCTTTTGCCTTCTCCGGCGGCAGGATCACATCATCCGGATCCACGCCGTCCTGCTCGCGCAGGCACTGGCGGAAGCGTTTACGGCGCTCGGACGCCTGCCACCAGTCGAGGTTTTCGCCCACCGTCTGGCCAGTGACGGTCATGGCATCCAGATGCAGCAGGCCGAGATCGCGCAGGTGGAGCATCACCTCCGGCACACCGCCCGCAAGGAAGGCGCGCACGGTCGGGTGATAGTCCGGGCCGTTGGGCAGCACGCTGACCAGGCGCGGCACCCTGCGGTTGACGCGTGTCCAGTGTTCTACGTCCGGGATCGTGCAGCCCGCCGCGTGGGCGATGGCCGGGATGTGCAGCAGTAAATTGGTGGAGCCGCCGAACGCCGCGTGGATCACCATGGCGTTTTCGATGGCTTTATCGGTGAGGATATCGCGCGTGGTGATGCCGCGGTTATCCAGCTCGCTCACCGCCCGCGCCGACTGGCGGGCAATTTCCAGCCACACCGCCTGCCCGGACGGCGCCAGCGCGGAGTGCGGCAGCGCCAGACCCAGCGCTTCGGCCACCACCTGCGAGGTGCCCGCCGTGCCGAGGAACTGACATCCGCCGCCCGGCGAGGCGCAGGCGCGACAGCCCAGCTCGGCGGCCTCCTGCAATGACAGTTCGTGGTTAGCAAAGCGCGCGCCGATGGTCTGCACCTTGCCCGCGTCTTCCCCCACGGTCGGCGGCAGCGTCGCCCCGCCCGGCACCAGAATGGTCGGCAGATTGTGCATCGAGGCCAGCGCAATCATGGTGGCAGGCAGCCCTTTATCGCAGGTCGCCACGCCAATGACCGCCCGGCGCGTCGGCAGGGAGCGAATCAGACGACGAAACACAATCGCCGCATCGTTGCGGTACGGCAGGGAGTCGAACATCCCGTGCGTGCCCTGCGAGCGCCCGTCGCACGGATCGCTGACGAAGGCCGCAAACGGGATCCCGCCGTTGCGGGTGATCTCCTTCGCCGCGGCCTGCATCTGCATGCCGATCTCCCAGTGCCCGGTGTGGTAGCCCAGCGCAACTGGTCGTCCGTCCCCGGCGCGGATGCCGCCCTGGGTGCCAATAATCAGCACCTCTTTGCCGGTCAGCTTGTTGGCGTCCCAGCCCATCCCGGCGTTCTGGGTCATGCCGAACAGATTGCCGCTGGGGGATTCCATCAGCATCTGCGGAGTCAGCGGCAGCGCGCCCTGCGGCCCCGCCGCATGGGTGATGACGGCATAAAACGCATCATCCTGCGGGGTGAAAATTTTCTCGATGGTCATGGTTATCGTCCGGCTCAGCAGAGCTTGAGCTGTTGCAGCAGGGTTTTCAGCTGCGCCTTACGCGGCTCGTCCAGCGCAGAGGCGGGCGGCAGCACGTGGGTAGAAATCGGGCGGCCGCAGAGCACAATTGCCTCTTTAATGACATTCACAAACGGCGTATCCAGCTGATACATCTGCGGTATTTGCAGTAAGGTCTGATGATACTCAGCCGCTTTCGCCACGTCTTTATCCCGCCAGGCTTTCAGAAGATTCACCGACACCTGCGGAGCAAAGTTGCCGCTGGCCGAGATCGCCCCATCGCCGCCGAGCAGCAGGATATTAAACAGATGATCGTCGTAGCCGCACAGCACGGTGAAGTGCGGATGGGCGGCTTTGACGGTGTGGATCATGCTGCGCAGATGGGCCACGGAGTCGATGGTGTCTTTAATGCCGACGATGTTGCTGCGCGAGTCGGCCAGGATTTTCACCAGCGCCGGCGTCAGATCCTGCCCGGTCAGCGCCGGGAAGTTATAGAGGATCACCGGCAGCGTGACGCTGTCGGCCACCTGCTCGAAATAGCGGATCAGGTTCGCTTCAGATACCTTCCAGTAGTAGGGGTTGATCACCACGATGCCGTCCGCCCCCGCCTGCTGGGCGTGCTGGCTCAGTTCAATGGTTTCCCGGGCGTTGGTGCCACCGGTGCCGATCAGCACCGGCACACGACGATCGACGTGATCGATAGCAAAGCGGGCAATGGTTTTACGCTCTTCGGCGCTGAGCTGGGAGAACTCACCGCCGCTGCCCAGGAAGAACAGGCCGTCAACGCCTGCCGCGATCAGATCGTCGATCAGCGCGGCGGTGCCCTGCTTATCGAGCTGGCCGTCGGCGGTAAAAATGGTGGAGACAGGGGGAATGATTCCCGTGAACAACGCGGACTGCGGCATGAGATCTCCTTGCTGAATCATTTTGTTCTACATTATAGAACGGCGTTCATTAATTTAACGATCATACTATGACGCAGAAAAAGCACAGGTAAATGAGAGATGAGGAGGGAGTGTGGGAAGTTTAAGCTGGATCACATTATGCGTGGGTGCGGTCTGGTGCCCTCACCCCGGCCCTCTCCCACAGGGAGAGGGTTAGGGTGAGGGGTAAGGGGTTACTCCACCAACATCTTAACAACCACTTTCCTGACCTTAGCAGGCGCCCCCACCGCGCACAGCGGCTTATGCACTTCACCCGGCCAGAACACCACGAAATCCCCTTCGCTCAGCACCACGGTTTTCTCCTGCTCGCCTTCCGGCAGGAACGCGATATCTTTATCCGCCAGCCAGTCGGTGTCCGGCGTGCCGTGTGGCAAGGTACTGAACGTCATCCCTTCCTGCCCTTTGAGCACAATCTGAATGTCCAGATAGCGAGCATGGTACTCCGCGCGGCGCTCGGCAAACGGCTGGGTCATGTCTTCGGAGACCAGATAAAACAGGTTGTTGCCGTTGATGTCGTGTTTGCCCGGCGGGGTGGCGTCGGTGACGTGGGCTTTAACGTGCTCGATGGCCAGACGCAGGGGTTCCGGTAGCCAGGCTTGCAGATGGTGGATGTTGCCGATAATCATAATTAAACCCTCATAATAAAACGCTGTTTCATTTTAATCTTTTATACGAGAATTCAAACTGCCATACCAGCCCTTTTTCGCGGAGAGTTGCGCGAACGCATGTTTATCGGGAATGGTGTTAATTTGCTGTTAATCCCTCACAGGCATTTATGCAGTTGTTATGCATAACCTCAGCGCGTCGTGACGATGCCGTGTCGCTAACTCACTGATTGTACTGCCTTCATCATAAAACTCGCGCCAGCTTCACACTTTATCATTTTGATTATTTGCTATTAAATTCCATAATTATTTATTGATTTTTCTTAAGTCAAAAATAGTTAATTGGCTATTCTGCATAGCCATTCCGCACATGAAATAAAATCATTTAAAATCAATATCATAACCAAATATGTCAAAACATTAAATTCTACAAAATAATAACAACCACAAATAATGCCAACGGATCCTGCTTAGCTATTCACCGGCTAATAATATCAAATTAATCATTATCTGATGCGAATCATGCAAATGAAAACAAACTACTCAATACCTAATTTCACGTGAGCAACATCACAATACGGTTTATTTAAGCGCCTACTATTGACCACGAAATCAATTGAGCTTAGCCGCCATATCATTACACGAATATGGCGCATGCCCTTTTTATTCTGAAAAACAGTTAAAGGAATAATTATGGAAAAGCATTATGTCGGTTCTGAAATTGGTCAATTGCGTAGCGTGATGCTGCACCGCCCTAATTTAAGTCTTAAACGCTTAACGCCATCAAACTGTCAGGAGCTGTTATTTGATGATGTGCTCTCGGTTGAGCGGGCGGGTGAGGAGCATGACATTTTCGCAAACACGCTGCGCGAGCAGGGTGTGGAAGTCCTGCTGTTGACCGACCTTCTCACTCAAACGCTTGATATTGCAGAGGCGAAAGCCTGGCTGCTGGAGACGCAAATCTCCGACTACCGTCTCGGCCCCACCTTTGCCAGCGATGTCCGCGGCTGGCTGGCGGATATGCCGCACCGGGAACTGGCGCGCAGACTGAGCGGCGGATTAACCTACGGTGAAATTCCGGCGGCGATTAAAAATATGGTGGTGGATACCCACACGGCGAATGATTTTATTATGAAGCCGCTGCCAAACCATTTATTTACCCGCGATACCTCGTGCTGGATTTATAACGGCGTCTCCATTAACCCGATGGCCAAACCGGCCCGCCAGCGTGAAACCAATAACCTGCGGGCCATATATCGCTGGCACCCGGCATTCGCCGATGGCGAATTTATTAAGTATTTCGGCGACGAGAATATTAATTATGACCATGCCACCCTGGAGGGCGGCGACGTATTAGTGATTGGCCGCGGCGCGGTATTAATTGGCATGTCTGAACGCACCACCCCGCAGGGCGTGGAGTTCCTCGCTAACAGCCTGTTTAAACATCGACAGGCCGAGCGCGTGATTGCCGTTGAGCTGCCAAAACACCGCTCCTGCATGCACCTCGACACCGTCATGACCCACATCGACGTGGACACCTTCTCCGTCTACCCGGAAGTGGTGCGTAAAGACGCCCAGTGCTGGACGCTCACCCCGGACGGACGCGGCGGCCTGCTGCGCACCCAGGAAACCGACCTGCTGCACGCCATCGAGAAAGCGCTCGGTATTAATCAGGTACGCCTGATCACCACCGGCGGCGACGCCTTTGAAGCCGAGCGCGAGCAGTGGAACGACGCCAACAACGTGCTCACCATCCGCCCGGGCGTGGTGATCGGCTACGAGCGCAACGTCTGGACCAACGAGAAATACGACAAAGCGGGGATCACCGTGCTGCCTATCCCGGGCGACGAGCTGGGACGCGGTCGCGGCGGCGCGCGCTGCATGAGCTGCCCACTGGAACGCGACGGAATTTAAGGAGCCACTATGGAACGAAAACCCACTCTGGTTGTGGCCCTGGGCGGCAACGCATTGCTCAAACGCGGCGAACCGCTAGAAGCCGAGATCCAGCGTAAAAACATCGATCTCGCGGCCCGTACCATCGCCGGGCTGACGGAGCAGTGGCGCGTGGTGCTGGTGCACGGCAACGGGCCGCAGGTCGGGCTGCTGGCGTTGCAGAACAGCGCCTACGACAAAGTCGCCCCCTACCCGCTGGACGTTCTCGGCGCCGAAAGCCAGGGGATGATCGGCTACATGCTCCAGCAGGCGCTGAAAAACAGCCTGCCCCAGCGCGAGGTGAGCGTGCTGCTCACCCAGGTGGAGGTGGACGCCGCCGACCCGGCCTTCAGCAACCCGACCAAGTACATCGGCCCGGTCTACAGCGAAGCCCAGGCAAAAACGCTACAGGCAGAGAAAGGCTGGGTGTTCAAGGCCGACGGCAGCTACTTCCGCCGCGTGGTGCCCTCTCCGCAGCCGAAACGCATCGTTGAGAGCGATGCCATCGCGGCGCTGATCCAGCGCGACCACCTGGTGATCTGCAACGGCGGTGGCGGCGTGCCGGTGGTGGAAAACGCCAACGGCTATCACGGCATTGAGGCGGTGATCGACAAAGACCTCTCCGCCGCCCTGCTGGCGCGCCAGATTGAGGCGGATGCCCTGCTGATCCTCACCGATGCCGACGCGGTGTACCTCGACTGGGGCAAACCAACCCAGCGTCCGCTGGCACAGGTGACGCCGGAACTGCTCAAGGGCATGGCGTTCGACGCCGGCTCGATGGGACCGAAAGTGGCCGCCTGCCGCGAGTTTGTTGAGGCCTGCAACGGGATTGCCGGGATCGGCGCGCTGGCCGACGGCGCGGAGATCCTCGCGGGCGAGAAAGGCACGTTGATTCGTAACTGAATAACTTCCCCCTCACCCGACTCTCCCTCTCCCCGTGGGAGAGGGCCGGGGTGAGGGCACCAGACAGCAAAATTTTAAAAAGGATTTCCCACATGACCATCAACCTGAAAAACCGCAACTTCCTCAAACTGCTGGACTATACCCCGGCGGAGATCCAGTACCTGATCGACCTCGCCATCGAACTGAAGGCCGCCAAAAAAGCCGGACGTGAGAAGCAAACCCTGGTCGGGAAAAATATCGCCCTGATTTTTGAAAAAACCTCCACCCGCACCCGCTGCGCCTTTGAAGTGGGCGCATTTGACCAGGGCGCGCAGGTCACCTACCTCGGCCCAAGCGGCTCGCAGATTGGCCATAAAGAGTCGATGAAAGACACCGCCCGCGTGCTGGGCCGCATGTATGACGGCATCGAGTATCGCGGCTACGGCCAGGCCATCGTCGAAGAGCTGGGCGAGTACGCGGGCGTGCCGGTATGGAACGGCCTGACTGACGAGTTCCACCCCACACAAATCCTCGCCGATCTGATGACCATGCTGGAGCACTCGCCGGGCAAAACCCTGCCGGAGCTGAGCTTTGCCTATCTGGGCGACGCGCGCAACAACATGGGCAACTCGCTGATGGTCGGTGCGGCCAAGATGGGAATGGATATCCGCCTGGTGGCACCAAAGTCCTTCTGGCCGGAAGCGGGGTTGGTTGAGCAGTGCCGCGCCATCGCCAAAGAAACGGGCGCACGCATCACCCTTACCGACGACGTAGAAGAAGGTGTGCAGGGAGCCGATTTCCTCTACACCGACGTGTGGGTCTCCATGGGAGAGCCGAAGGAAGCCTGGGCCGAGCGCGTCAGCCTGATGAAGCCGTATCAAATCAATGCGCAGGTGATGAAGGCCACCGGCAACCCGAACGTCAAGTTTATGCACTGCCTGCCGGCGTTTCACAACGAACACACCAAAGTGGGCCGCGAAATTGAGATGGCCTACGGCCTGAAAGGACTGGAGGTGACGGAAGAGGTCTTTGAATCACCAAACTCTATTGTCTTCGACGAAGCAGAAAACCGTATGCACACCATAAAAGCCGTCATGGTGGCGACACTCGGCGACTAATCACCGCCCGGCGCGCCACGGGGTGCGCCGGGGTTCAGGAGAACATCATGGGCAAGTTTAAGTTTCCCTCCGCTTACACCATTCTCTTTTTTCTGATTGCCGTCGTGGCCGTGCTGACGTGGATTATTCCGGCCGGACAGTACCATATGGCAATGAACGAGGCGCTCGGCAAGGACGTGCCGGTTGCCGGGACCTACGCGCACGTGGCGGCCCACCCGCAGGGGCTGGTTTCCGTACTGATGGCTCCCATTGCCGGGCTGTACGATCCGGAGTCCGGCCAGGCCGGGGCGATCGATGTAGCGCTGTTTATCCTGATCATCGGGGGATTTCTCGGGATCGTCACCAAAACCGGGGCGATCGACGCCGGGATCGAGCGCGTCACCACACGATTACGCGGGCGTGAAGAGTGGATGATCCCGATCCTGATGGCGCTGTTCGCCGCAGGCGGCACCATCTACGGCATGGCCGAAGAGTCACTGCCGTTCTACACCCTGCTGGTGCCGGTGATGCTGGCCGCCCGTTTTGATCCGGTTGTTGCGGCCTCCACCGTGTTGCTCGGCGCGGGGATCGGCACGCTCGGCTCTACCATCAACCCTTTCGCCACGGTGATCGCCGCCAACGCCGCCGGGATCCCCTTCACCAACGGGATCGCCCTGCGCGTGGCGCTGCTGGTCATCGGCTGGATCATCTGCGTGGCGTGGGTAATGCGTTACGCCCGTAAGGTGCGCCAGGATCCGTCTCTCTCCATCGTTGCAGACAAACAGGAAGAGAACCGCGCCCATTTCCTCGGTAACAAAGACGCACAGACGCTGGAATTTACCCCGGTGCGCAAAATCATCCTGGTCATTTTCGCCCTCGCCTTCGCGGTGATGATTTACGGCGTGGCGGTGCTGGGCTGGTGGATGGCGGAGATCTCGGCGGTGTTTCTCGCCAGCGCCATTATCGTGGGGCTTATCGCCCGCATGAGCGAAGAGGAGCTGACCTCAACGTTTATTAACGGCGCACGAGATTTGCTGGGCGTCGCGCTGATTATCGGCATCGCCCGCGGTATCGTAGTCATCATGGATAAGGGCATGATTACCCACACCATTTTGCACAGCGCGGAAGGGCTGGTCAGCGGGTTATCCACGGTGGCGTTTATCAACGTGATGTACTGGCTGGAGGTGGTGCTGTCGTTTCTTGTGCCTTCTTCATCCGGCCTGGCCGTTCTGACGATGCCGATCATGGCACCGCTTGCCGATTTCGCTAACGTCAACCGCGACCTGGTAGTCACGGCTTACCAGTCAGCCTCCGGTATCGTTAACCTGGTGACGCCCACCTCCGCTGTGGTTATGGGCGGGCTGGCTATCGCCCGCGTGCCCTATGTGCGCTACCTGAAATGGGTGGCGCCGCTGCTGGGGATACTCACGGTGGTGATCATGGTGGCGTTAAGCCTGGGGGCAGTATTGTGATGTTTTGACGTTGTAGGCCCGGTAAGCGTAGCGCCACCGGGCGTTTTGTTTCAGCCACTTACATGGGAAATAGTTATGACGGAATATGGTGATTACTCTCCAAAAGAACAGCTACAGCTGACGGTCTGTCAGCGCCTGATCGCAGAAAAGAGCTATCTCTCCCAGGAAGAGATTCGCCGCGATTTGCAGGAGCGTGGTTTTGAGACCATCAGCCAGTCCACCGTTTCACGTCTGCTCAAGTTGCTTGGTGTCATAAAAATTCGAAATGCCAAAGGGCTAAAGATTTATTCGTTGAATCCTCTTCTGCGCCCTGCCCCCGACGCCGCACGTACAGTTTCCGAAATGGTGGTCAGCGTGGAGCATAATAGCGAATTTATCCTTATTCATACCGTGGCCGGATATGGCCGCGCGGTGGCGCGCATTCTGGATTATCACCAGTTACCGGAAATTTTAGGCGTGGTTGCCGGAAGCAGTATTGTCTGGGTCGCCCCCCGGGTGGTGAAGCGTACCGCGCTGGTGCATAAGCAAATTAATTATTTACTCAGAACGCATTAATATTCATAAAGAACCGTTTGCATTGAGTAAAGCGTGCATTAAATTGCTTGATCCGGACATCGGGGTGCGTATAATGCCCGACAATTTGCCGGGAGGAAGCATGGTCAAGCGTGTTCGACATAACGTCTTACCGCGTCTGAAATCAGACGCTGGCCTGCCGTTTTTCTTCCCGTTGCTAAACCTATTCCCAGAGCCCCTCATTTGAGGGGCTTTTTTTTGCCCGGCGTCAGGAGATAAACATGAATCCGCTTTATCAAAAACACATCATTTCCATAAACGACCTCAGCCGCGAAGAGCTGGAACTGGTTCTGGAAACCGCGGCAAAACTGAAGGCCAATCCGCAACCGGAGCTGCTGAAGCACAAGGTGATTGCGAGCTGCTTCTTTGAAGCGTCGACCCGCACCCGCCTCTCCTTTGAAACCTCCATGCACCGCCTGGGCGCGAGCGTGGTGGGCTTCTCAGACAGCAGTAACACGTCGCTGGGTAAAAAAGGCGAAACCCTGGCGGATACCATTTCAGTGATTAGCACCTACGTTGACGCGATTGTAATGCGTCACCCGCAGGAGGGCGCGGCCCGTCTGGCGACCGAGTTCTCCGGCGGTATTCCGGTGCTGAACGCCGGTGACGGTGCCAACCAGCACCCGACGCAAACCCTGCTGGATCTGTTCACCATTCAGGAGACCCAGGGCCGTCTGGAAAACCTGAACATCGCCATGGTAGGTGACCTGAAATATGGCCGCACGGTTCACTCCCTGACCCAGGCGTTGGCGAAATTCAACGGCAACCGCTTCTTCTTCATCGCCCCGGACGCGCTGGCGATGCCGCAGTACATTCTCGACATGCTGGATGAAAAAGGCATTCCGTGGAGCCTGCACGCCAGCATCGAAGAGGTGATGGGCAACGTGGATATTCTGTATATGACCCGCGTGCAGAAAGAGCGTCTGGATCCGTCCGAGTACGCCAACGTGAAGGCGCAGTTTGTGCTGCGCGCCAGCGACCTCGAGGGCGCGCGCGACAACATGAAGGTGCTGCACCCGCTGCCGCGCATCGATGAGATCACCACAGACGTGGATAAAACGCCGCACGCCTGGTACTTCCAGCAGGCCGGAAACGGCATCTTCGCCCGCCAGGCGTTACTGGCACTGGTTCTGAATCGCGAATTGGCTCTGTAAGGGGAAACGACAATGACACACGATAACAAACTCCAGGTTGAAGCCATCAAACGTGGCACCGTGATTGACCACATCCCTGCGCAGGTCGGCTTTAAGCTGCTGACGCTGTTTAAACTGACCGAAACCGACCAGCGCATCACCATCGGCCTGAATCTGCCGTCAGGCGAAATGGGCCGCAAGGACCTGATCAAGATCGAGAATACCTTCCTGACCGACGAGCAGGTTAACCAGCTGTCGCTGTACGCGCCGGACGCCACCGTTAACCGTATCGACAATTACGACGTGGTGGGCAAATCACGCCCAAGCCTGCCGGAGCGGATTGAGAGCGTGCTGGTTTGCCCGAACAGCAACTGCATCAGCCACGCGGAACCGGTCTCCTCCAGCTTCGCAGTGAAAAAACGCGCCGATGACATCGCACTCAAATGCAAATACTGCGAAAAAGAGTTTTCTCATTATGTGGTGCTGGCCAACTAATTGAGGTTGGTAAAGGATCCCGGCCTCCCTATAATGGCCGGGACTCTTAAATCAGCTGTTATTCTGGAGAAATCATGACCAAAGTACTCGCGACGGAAAATGCACCAGCGGCTATCGGCCCATACGTTCAGGGCGTTGATCTGGGTAGCATGATTATTACCTCTGGCCAGATCCCGGTGAACCCGAAGACCGGTGAAGTGCCAGCCGACGTAGCGGCGCAGGCGCGTCAGTCGCTGGAAAACGTGCAGGCGATCGTGGAATCCGCAGGCCTGAAAGTGGGCGACATCGTGAAAACCACCGTTTTCGTGAAAGATCTGAACGATTTCGCCACCGTTAACGCCACTTATGAAGCGTTCTTCACCGAGCATAACGCCTCTTTCCCGGCGCGCTCCTGCGTGGAAGTGGCTCGTCTGCCAAAAGACGTGAAAATTGAAATCGAAGCGATTGCCGTACGTCGCTGATTGATAGCAGCAGAGAATGGGCGGCTTCGGCTGTCCATTTTTTTTGGTTATTTTTCCTCTCACCAACGCATGACTTCCCCCACCCGCCATTAATAACATCACCCTGCGTATTTATTATTAATGGACTAAAAATGAAATTATCAAAAATTGCCCTTGCGATGGCGACCCTGACCGTTGCCTCATCCGCTTTAGCGCACGGATATATTGAGTCTCCTGCCAGCCGCGCTTATATGTGCAAGCTCGGTCAAAACATTGACTGTGGCTCCGTTCAGTATGAACCGCAGAGCGTGGAGAAAACCTCCGGCTTCCCGGGCGGTGCGATGCCGCCAGACGGCCAGCTTGCCAGCGCGGGGATTGCGAATTACTCCCAACTGGATAAACAGAGCCTGAACGCGTGGACGAAAAGCCCCATGACTGCCGGCCCGCATGAGTTTGTCTGGTATCACACCGCGCCGCACAAAACCACCAACTGGCGTTACTACATCACCAAACAAAACTGGGATCCGAATAAACCCCTGACCCGCGATCAGTTTGAATTAACCCCGTTCTGTACCGTGAATGGAAATGGCCAGGCCCCCGCGATGCGCAAAGCCATGACCTGTAATGTACCTGCGCGAACGGGTTACCAGGTGATTTATGGCGTCTGGGAAATAGCGGATACCTCAAACAGTTTCTACCAGGCCATTGACGTTGATTTTGGTAACGGCGGCAATGTTACCCCGGATGACGGTGCCAGCATCGAATCAGAGTGGAGCAAGGTCCTCAGCGGCCAGATTGCAGGAAATAACCTGAACGTCGGCGATAAGGTCATTGCCCGCTTCTTCGATGCGCACGGTGAAGTGACGTCCCTGCGCACGGAAATGACGATCGCCACGGCCGCGCAGGGGGATGCTAACCAGTGGTCGTACGATCTGGCGCAGAAAATTAATACCGCGCACCAGGACATTCGCGTCGGCGTGAAGGATGAGGGCGGCGAGATTAGCCCGGTCCATGGCGCCAACAGCGTCTTCGTCAAAGAGGGCAGCGCCCTGCAGTCCGTTGCGATTTCATACGAAGAGCAGAAGGCAGAGGTCAATGAAACCATCGCCGTCAGCAATTTGCACTACAGCAAAATCGAGAACGGCAATGCGACCGTCACCTTCCATGTGAATACTCACGGTAACGTCGATTTCGAAGCCCACGTCATGAACCATCACGGGGCGGAAAAAGGGTACCTGAAGCAGGAGATGAATAACGCGAATCAGGACGTCACCCTGACGCTGACCGGCGTTGAGGCGGGTCACCACATGCTGAAGTACTACGCCACCAATAAAGACGGCACGCTGTTTGCGCAGGATGTGCTGAACCTGATGCTGGAAGAGGAAGCCGCGGCGGACAACAGCACCGGTCAGCATGACTACATCTTCCCGGATAACATCGCGTCGTACAAAGCAGGCACCGTGGTGCTGCAGCCAAAAGACGGTAAGACCTACCAGTGTAAGCCTTTCCCGTACAGCGGCTACTGCGTGCAGTGGAGCAAGTATGCGACCCAGTTTGAGCCGGGCACGGGTTCACACTGGAAAGAGGCGTGGGTGCTTAAGCACTAGTCCCCTCACCCTAACCCTCTCCCCAAAGGGGAGAGGGAACCGATCGAGCCCCTCGCCCCTTTGGGGAGAGGGGTTGGGGTGAGGGGGTTTTTCCTACTGATTCCGCGTCGCGCGCAGCAGCGTCTCCAGCGGGTACACCGCCGCAATCACCACTTCGTCCTGAACCTTCGCCGCGTTATCCAGCTCGCTCTGAATTGAGGCGATCTCTTTATCGTCCAGCGTGCCCTGACGCGCCACCAGATCGGTGAGCCTTAGGCCAATCGAGGCCAGCTTATCCACCTCCTGAATCACCGGCTTGATCGCCTTCAGCTGATAGCTGTTTTCACTCAGTGCCAGCGCGTCGCTGGTATTGCTCTGCCAGCGGTTAAACACATGGCGCAGCGCGTCGGCACTTTCGGTATCCTCGGCGTCGCTCACCAGACGGTCGGCCCATTTGTTCATCTGGCGCACGGTGGCGCTTTCGGCGTTCAGCGCATCCGCGAAGCGGTTGAGCGGCTCAAACTGATGGTAGTTTCCGGCCTGGAATTTGAGATGCTGACGAGTGTAATACTGCGCAGGCTCCACCGCCTGGGCGAGGATTTGCAGCGGCAGCGTATCGGCATTCCCGGCAAGGCGCGTGAATTGCACCTGCTGCTGGGTGTGCTGCTGCAGCCCGACCGAGACCGTCGACCAGCTGTCCATCGCCTGCAGGCGGGTGTACATGTTGTCGACATCGGTAACATCCTGCGTGGACCATAACCGCTCCGCCACCGCAAAGGTACGCGGCCACAGACGGATATCCAGCACCGGCGCCACCACGTTTTCCGCCCACAGCGCGGCTTCTCCGCCAAGCAGATTAACCTGATGCGCGATATCCGGCACTACCGGCGGAGTGCCTTTAGGAACCTCATCCAGACGCGTGCCGCTGATCGGGTAGCGGACATTCCCCACCAGGAAATAACCCGTGAGCTTATCGTTATCAACCGACACCACCGGGCGCGTTTCGCCCATCCAGGTATCAACGGTAAACGTCACCTGATTGTTATCGCGCCACGCAATGTTATCCACCGCGCGGCGGGACTTGCCGGCAAAATCAATAAATCCGCGCCAGCCGGACTCCCCTTTCACCAGCGTAAAGCTGCCTTCGACCGGCTTGCCTTTCAGACGCGGCATGGAGAAGGCCCAGCTCTGGGCGCTGTCGGTGTCGGCAATCACGTCCACGCCGTTTAAGGCCTGCGGCACGATCTCATTGCGGTAGTGGTAAGCGGTGGACTGCGGCTGATCGAGATAGAAGCCCGTCGAGAGGATCCCTTTGTAGCCGTTCTGCGCCACCTGTCCCAGCGCATCCTGCCCCTGCCAGGACTGGATCAGAATGCTTTTGGGCAGATCGGGATGGTAGATCTCATCCCAGCCCACCATCTGCCGGTGGTGTTTTTCAAGGATCGTTTCCAGCTTGCGGTTGAAATACGCCTGCAGCGCGTGGCTGTCCGCCAGCTTGTGGTCGCGCATAAACTGCTGAATGGCCGGATTCGCTTTCCACTGGCTGTCGTCCACCTCATCGCCACCGATGTGCAGATAAGGATCGGGGAAGATCGCCGCCAGTTCGCTGACCATCGTGTCAGCAAAGGCGTAAGTGGCCTCTTTGGTCGGATCCAGCACCGGCTTTAAGACTCCCCAGTGGCGCTCCATTTCGTACGGCCCCGGCGCGCTCATCAGCGCCGGGTAGGCCACGGCAATGGCCGAGGCGTGGCCTGGCATATCGATCTCCGGCACCACGCGGATACCGCGCTCGGCAGCATAGCGGACAATCTCGCGCATCTGCTCTGGCGTGTAGAATAGCCCGTCGCTGGCAAGCTGGGTCAGCTTAGGATAGCGCTTTGAGCTGAAACGCCAGCCCTGATCGTCGGTTAAATGCCAGTGCAGCACGTTGAGTTTTGCCGCGGCCATACCGTCGATCTGGCGTTTGATATCCGCCAGCGGGATAAAGTGGCGCGCCGAGTCCAGCAGCAGCCCGCGCCACGGGAAGCGCGGGGAATCTTCAATGGTCACCCACGGTACAGAGGTGTTTTCTGCGCCGTTTTGCACCAGCTGGAGCAGCGTTTCTATGGCACGCAGCGCGCCGAAGCGGGTGTTGGCGGAGATATCCACCCCGTTGGCATCCACCGTCAGCTTATAGCTTTCGTCGCTGTCCGGCAGCGGCTGCGGCTTCACTTTTTTGGCAATGGCAATGCGGATGGTCGGTTTTTCGGGTTTGTCGGCCTGCGGCTGCAGCGTCCAGCCGGTTTGCAGGGCAATGCGCTGGCGCAGGCGGTTAACGGCGTCACCGAGATCGTCTCCGCTGACGCTTACGGAGAGTTGATTATTAAGCACCAGCGCGCCCTGAGTGGTCGGGCGTTCAACCTTCGCAGGCCAGGGCATCAGGGGAAGATCGCCTGCCGGGGCGGCAAACGCTGACGCGCCGAGCAGCAGCCCGGCGGTTAAGAGGCTGTACCGTAACATGAATGTTCCTTGTCTGACGGGCCAAATACAGGCAAAACATTCTGGTAACATGCGCTCAATTTGTCGTCAAGCGAATGCGCCGACGGAGATCACAGGTTGTTGAATTTGAGAGGAAAGCCAGTCCGGTCACCCCGGCCCTCTCCCAAAGGGGAGAGGGTTAGGGTGAGGGTATGTTTTTACTGCCACCCATACCGACGCGCGTAAAACCCTTTCACCATCTGCGTCAGCACCATATAGCCCGCGAGGATCGCCACCAGCCACGGGAAGTAGCTCAGCGGTAAGGCCTGCAGCTGCAGGTAGCTGGCCAACGGTGAGAACGGCAGCGCAATGCCGAGCGCCATCACAATCCCCGTCATCACAATCAGCGGCCAGGCGGCACGGCTCTGGATGAACGGAATACGACGTGTGCGGATCATATGCACAATCAGCGTTTGCGACAGCAGCCCCACCACGAACCAGCCGGACTGGAACAGGGTCTGATGTTCCGGTGTATTGGCGTGGAACACAAACCACATCAGGCAGAAGGTCAGGATGTCAAAGATGGAGCTGATCGGGCCAAAGAAGAGCATAAAGCGCCCCAGATCCGCCGGGTTCCAGCGCTGCGGCTTCTGGATCTGCTCGTCATCGACGTTATCAAACGGGATCGCCACCTGAGAGACATCGTACATCAGGTTCTGGATCAGCAGATGCAGCGGCAGCATCGGCAGGAACGGCAGAAACGCGCTCGCCACCAGCACGCTGAAGACGTTACCGAAGTTGGAGCTGGCGGTCATTTTGATGTATTTCAGCATGTTGGCAAAAGTCCGACGCCCTTCGATCACGCCCTCTTCCAGCACCATCAGGCTCTTTTCCAGCAGGATGATGTCTGCCGCTTCGCGGGCGATGTCCACCGCCCCGTCCACGGAGATACCGATATCCGCCGCACGCAGCGCGGGCGCGTCGTTGATACCGTCGCCCATAAAGCCCACCACGTGCCCTTCGCGACGCAGCAGGGTGACGATGCGCTCTTTATGCATCGGCGTCAGGCGGGCAAACAGCGTGGTGTGCCGGGCAAGCTGAGCCAGCTCGTCGTCACTGAGGTGTTCGATATCGCTGCCTACCACCACGTCACCCGCGTCCAGCCCCACTTCGTGGCACACTTTGGCGGCTACCAGCTCGCTGTCGCCGGTAAGAATTTTCACGGTGATCCCGCTGGCCTTCAGCGCTTTCAGCGCCGGAGCGGTGGTCTCTTTCGGCGGATCGAGGAATGCGATATAACCCTCGAGGATCAGATCGGATTCGTCGATACGCTGATAGTCCCCCTCGCGCGCAGGCAGGAATTTGCTCGCCACCGCCACCACCCGCAGCCCCTGACGGTTCAGGTTATCCGTGACGCGTTTGATGCGGCGCAGCATGGTGTCGTCCAGCGGCACGATGTCGCCGTTGTAGCGCACCTGGGTGGAAACATTGAGGATCTCCTGCAACGCGCCTTTGCAGATCAGCTGGTGCACATCCGGCTGCTCGCTGACCACCACCGACATCCGGCGGCGCTCAAAATCGAACGGGATCTCATCCACCTTCTGCCAGCGGCCAGAGAGTGAGCGGGCAGACTCTTCATCCACCCCTTCCAGCACCGCAACATCAAGCAGATTTTTCAGCCCGGTCTGGTAGTGGCTGTTCAGCCAGGCGCTGTGCAGCACGCGTTCGCTGGTTTTACCGGCGATATCGGTGTGGTTCTCCAGCACGATTTTGTCCTGCGTCAGCGTGCCGGTTTTGTCGGTGCAGAGAATGTCCATCGCGCCAAAGTTCTGAATGGCGTCGAGGTGTTTGACGATTACCTTCTGTTTTGACAGCTTCACCGCCCCGCGCGCCAGGGTGGAGGTGACAATCATCGGCAGCATTTCCGGCGTTAAGCCAACCGCCACGGAGAGCGCAAACAGCGCGGCTTCCCACCAGTCGCCTTTGGTGTAGCCGTTGATCAGCAGCACAATCGGCGTCATCACCATCATAAAGCGGATCAGCAGCATGCTGACGCGGCCAATCCCTTTCTGGAACGCGTTCGGCTCGCTCTCCTGCTCTGTCACACGTCCGGCAAGCTGGCCAAACCAGGTATTGCCGCCGGTGGCGGTAACAATCGCCTGCGCCGTGCCGCTGACCACCGTGGTGCCCATAAAGCACAGGGTGTCGCACTCAAGCGGGTTCATCTGCTGCGGATCGCGGCTCCGCGCCACCTTTTCCACCGGCAGGGACTCACCGGTGAGCGAGGCCTGGGCCACGAACAGATCGCGCGCCTGGATGATGCGTAAATCCGCCGGAATCATATCCCCGGCGGCGAGCTTCACCAGATCGCCCGGCACCAGCTGGTCGATGGGCAGTTCGACCCAGGCGTTTTCACCCAGATCGTTAATGACTCGCGACACAGTCGCGGTGTTGCTGACCATCGCCTTCAGGGCATCCGCCGCTTTGGTGGATCGCGCTTCCTGGATAAAGTTCAGCAGCGTGGAGATCCCCACCATCAGGGCGATAACGCCTGCAGCAAACAGATCTTCAGTGGCATAAGAGATAATGCCCAGCACCGTCAGCAGCAGATTGAAGGGGTTGCGGTAGCAGATCCACAGATGCACCCACCACGGCGCTGGCTTTTGCGCCGGGATAAGGTTATCGCCATGCACGGCCCGGATTTTTAGCACTTCAGCC
Source organism: Enterobacter sp. T1-1 (assembly GCF_000710795.1). Taxonomy (NCBI): domain Bacteria; kingdom Pseudomonadati; phylum Pseudomonadota; class Gammaproteobacteria; order Enterobacterales; family Enterobacteriaceae; genus Enterobacter; species Enterobacter sp. T1-1. Next base: position 42,816 of record NZ_JALW01000056.1, read on the forward strand.
GCATTCAGCCCTTCCGGGTGTCCGTTAAAGGCGCGCCAGACTTCGTTCTCATCCATCGCCGCCACGTTAAGGCAACGCTCGGTCAGGCTGGCGGGAATAGTGGCGCCGGAGAAATTTTTGCCGTTTGGCAGCGGATCGCGCTGAACCAGACGGTGTGGCAGGTGGCGGCTCAGCAGCGCCTGCAGCTGCCGGGTGATATTTTTAAACATAGTCATTCCCCCGCATCCGCCAGGGCGGACGCAGTCATTCCTGCAGGCGTGGCAAAGCCGTACCTGACAGGCACTTAAATTTTCAAGCAGGAACGTTCAGAACGTTGCTGCCTCACATCACCGGTGAGACAGCACAAGGCTGGCTTACCGGAAAGAAGGGGTTCTCCTGGTCAGGAGAGGTGTGGGATCGGGATCCATGTCGCCTCCGGTAAGTAAAAATAAGGGGTACGCCGCGCAGTATAAGGATTTAACCGTACCCTAAGCGGCGCGTCGGGCGGTATTATACCCACCCTCAAATAAACCGAACGTAAACCAGACTTTGCCCATAGCGAATTAGCGCTATAGCATTAGGCTCATTTGACACCGTTATCGTTGTTACAGGGAATACAGCATGCAAAACCGCCTTACGATTAAAGACATTGCGCGTTTAAGCGGCGTGGGGAAATCCACCGTGTCGCGCGTGCTGAACAACGAGAGCGGTGTCAGCGAACGCACGCGCGAGCGCGTCGAGGCGGTGATGAATCAGCACGGGTTTTCCCCTTCCCGTTCCGCACGCGCCATGCGCGGACAGAGCGATAAAGTGGTCGCCATTATTGTCTCGCGTCTGGATTCCCTCTCTGAAAACCTCGCCGTACAGACCATGCTGCCCGCCTTCTATGAGCAGGGTTACGATCCAATCATGATGGAGAGTCAGTTCTCGCCACAGCTGGTGGAAGAGCATCTGGGGATGCTGGCGCGACGCAACATCGACGGGGTGGTCCTGTTTGGCTTTACCGGCATTAAAGAGGAGATGCTCAAACCCTGGCAACCCTCGCTGGTCTTGCTGGCACGCGATGCCCACGGATTTGCGTCCGTCTGCTATGACGATGAAGGGGCGATTATTACCCTGATGCAGCGCCTGTACGAAAAAGGCCATCGCCATATCAGCTATCTTGGCGTACCGCACGCGGACGTCACCACCGGCAAACGCCGTCATGAAGCCTATCTGGCGTTTTGCAAAAAGCACAACCTCTCTGCCGTGGCCTCCCTGCCCGGGCTTGGCATGAAGCAGGGCTATGAACAGGTCGCCAGCGTGCTGACCCCGCAGACCACCGCGCTGGTGTGCGCGACCGACACCCTGGCGCTGGGTGCGAGCAAATATATACAGGAACAGCGCATCGACGACCTGCAGGTTGCCAGCGTAGGCAGTACCCCGCTGATGAAGTTCCTGCACCCGGAGATCATCACCGTCGATCCGGGCTACGCCGAGTCCGGCCGTCAGGCGGCCGCACAGCTGATTGAGCAGATCAACGGGCGCGCAGAACCCCGCCAAATCGTCATTCCCGTCCATCTTTCATAACCGCCATAAATCGGTTTATTGTGATCTTCGCCCGATTTCGGGAACGTTCCCATTTTCGCCGTCCCGCTGAAGGAGTAGGCTTGCGCTCAGGTCATTACACCCCTCCCATCTGTCATGAGGTTTCATGATGAGTAAAGTCAAACAAGCAGATATCGATCAGCTGATCGTCCTGGTGGGCGGTCGCGAAAACATCGCGACGGTCAGCCATTGTATTACCCGCCTGCGCTTCGTGCTGAACGATCCGGCCAAAGCCAATCCGAAAGCGATTGAAGCGCTTTCGATGGTGAAAGGCTGCTTCACCAACGCCGGGCAGTTCCAGGTGGTTATTGGTACCGAAGTGGGCGATTACTATCAGTCTCTGCTCGCCACTACCGGGCACAACGCGGCAGATAAAGAGCAGGCCAAAAAGGCCGCGCGCCAGAATATGAAATGGCACGAGCAGCTTATCTCCCACTTCGCAGAGATCTTCTTCCCGCTGCTGCCGGCGCTGATCAGCGGGGGCTTAATTTTAGGCTTCCGTAACGTCATCGGTGATGTGCCGATGAGCGACGGCAAAACCCTGGCGCAGATGTACCCGGCGCTGAAAACCATTTACGACTTCCTGTGGCTGATTGGCGAAGCGATCTTCTTCTATCTGCCGGTGGGGATTTGCTGGTCCGCCGTGCGTAAAATGGGCGGTACCCCGATTCTGGGTATCGTACTCGGCGTAACGCTGGTCTCTCCGCAGTTAATGAACGCTTACTTACTTGGCCAGCAGGCGCCGGAAGTATGGAACTTTGGCCTGTTCACCATCGCCAAAGTGGGTTATCAGGCGCAGGTTATCCCGGCATTGCTGGCGGGTCTGGCGCTGGGCTTTATTGAAACGCGCCTGAAACGCATCGTGCCAGATTACCTCTATCTGGTGGTGGTGCCGGTCTGCTCGCTGATCCTGGCGGTGTTCCTGGCGCACGCCTTTATCGGTCCGTTTGGCCGCATGATCGGCGACGGCGTGGCCTTTGCCGTCCGTCACCTGATGACCGGCAGCTTCGCGCCGATTGGTGCCGCGCTGTTCGGCTTCCTGTACGCCCCGCTGGTGATCACCGGCGTACACCAGACCACGCTGGCGATTGATATGCAGATGATCCAGAGCCTTGGCGGCACGCCGGTCTGGCCGATTATCGCGCTGTCTAACATCGCTCAGGCATCTGCCGTAACGGGCATTATTCTGGTCAGCCGTAAGCATAACGAGCGTGAAATTTCCGTTCCGGCCGCCATCTCCGCGTATCTCGGGGTCACCGAACCGGCGATGTACGGTATCAACCTGAAATACCGCTTCCCGATGCTCTGCGCCATGATCGGCTCGGGTCTGGCGGGTCTGGTGTGTGGTCTCAACGGCGTGATGGCGAACGGCATCGGCGTTGGTGGCCTGCCGGGTATTCTCTCCATTCAGCCCGCCTTCTGGCAGGTGTTTGCCCTGGCGATGGCCATCGCGATCATCGTCCCTATGGCGCTCACCACCGTGGTTTACCAGCGTAAGTTCCGTCAGGGCGCGCTGCAGATTGTTTAACTTCATCTTTCGGGGCGCAGTTGCGCCCCTTCGCATTTGCAGGAACGCATTATGAATACCCTTCCTCACTGGTGGCAGAACGGGGTCATCTATCAGATTTACCCAAAAAGTTTTCAGGACACGACCGGCAGCGGCACCGGCGATTTGCGCGGCGTGACGCAGCGGCTGGACTACCTGAAAACCCTCGGTATTGACGCCATCTGGCTGACGCCGTTTTACATCTCCCCGCAGGTGGATAACGGCTACGACGTGGCGAATTACACCGCCATCGACCCGGCGTACGGCACGCTGGATGACTTTGACGAGCTGGTCGCCCGGGCGCATGAACGCGGCATTCGCATCGTGCTGGATATGGTGTTCAACCACACGTCAACCCAGCACGCCTGGTTCCGTGAATCACTGAATAAAGCCAGCCCGTACCGCCAGTTTTATATCTGGCGCGACGGCACGCCGGAGCAGCTTCCCAACAACTGGCGCTCCAAATTCGGCGGCAACGCCTGGCGCTGGCACGCCGAGAGCGAGCAGTATTATCTGCACCTCTTCGCCCCGGAGCAGGCGGATCTCAACTGGGAGAATCCGGCCGTGCGTGCTGAACTGAAAAAGGTGTGCGAGTTCTGGGCCGATCGCGGCGTGGACGGCCTGCGTCTGGATGTGATTAACCTGATTTCGAAAGACCAGGCTTTCCCGAATGACGATATTGGCGACGGTCGCCGCTTCTACACCGATGGGCCGCGCATTCATGAATATCTCCAGGAGATGAGCCGCGACGTCTTTACGCCGCGTAATCTGATGACGGTGGGCGAGATGTCCTCCACCTCGCTGGAGAACTGCCAGCAGTATGCCTCTCTCGACGGGCGCGAGCTGTCGATGACCTTTAACTTCCATCATCTGAAGGTGGATTACCCCGGCGGCGAAAAATGGACGCTGGCAAAACCGGATTTCGTGGCGCTGAAAACCCTCTTCAATCACTGGCAGCAGGGGATGCATAACAAAGCGTGGAACGCGCTGTTCTGGTGTAACCACGATCAGCCGCGCATTGTGTCGCGCTTTGGCGATGAAGGCGAATATCGCGTACCGGCGGCGAAGATGCTGGGCATGGTGCTGCACGGGATGCAGGGCACGCCGTATATCTATCAGGGTGAAGAGCTTGGCATGACCAACCCGCACTTCAGCCGCATCACCGATTACCGCGACGTGGAAAGCCTGAACATGTTCGCCGAACTGCGGGCTAACGGCCGCGATCCGAACGAACTCCTGGCGATTCTGGCGAGTAAGTCGCGCGATAACGGGCGCACACCGATGCAGTGGGATGCCTCGCACAATGCGGGTTTTACCGAAGGTGAGCCGTGGATTGGCGTCTGCGACAACTACGAGACGGCCAACGCCCGCGCGGCGCTGGACGATCCCGATTCGGTGTTTTATACCTACCAGTCGCTGATTCGCCTGCGCAAAACCCTGCCGGTGCTGACGTGGGGCGATTATCAGGATCTGCTGCCGGAACATCCGTCCCTGTGGTGTTATCGCCGCCAGTGGCAGGGGCAAACCCTGGTGGTGGTGGCTAACCTCAGCCATCAGTCTCATGAATGGGAATCCGACGTTCTCAGCGGTGAGTGGCAGGCCGTCATGCGTAACTACCCGGCCCCACATACCGCCACGCTACGTCCGTTTGAAGCCGTCTGGTGGCTACAGGCGTAATCTCCCGCCGGGCGTAACAGCAGCGCCCGGCTTACTTTACTGTTTTTGTTGAATAATTAATCAGATTTTTCCTTTGCGGATTTACATTCGCTCCAGCGCCCGCCGTTTGTACTCTCGTCTTTTTACTTTGTTCTGAATCAAAAAAATCGCAAACATGTTTGATGCAAATCACTATATGTAGCACTTAAAATGCTGGCCGACCCAACATCTTGTATTTATCGTCTACTATTCCAACAACAACACGGCGACTCCGCTCTCCGGGATTGTGGATAACAAGGGTCGGGAACGCGGGAAGTCATTGGGCTGGCTGATAATCCACCCGGTGCATACTTCCCCACCTCTGTGGATAACCTGTTTTTAAAATGGAGTGATCATGACACCGCATGTGATGAAACGTGATGGCTGTAAAGTGCCGTTTAAATCAGAGCGCATTCAGGAAGCCATTCTGCGTGCAGCTAAAGCAGCGGGAGTCGATGACGCAGATTACTGCGCCACCGTCGCAGACGTCGTTAGCCGCCAGATGAACGAACGCAGCCAGGTGGATATCAGCGAGATCCAGACTGCGGTTGAGAACCAGCTGATGTCTGGTCCTTACAAGCAGTTAGCACGCGCTTATATTGAGTACCGCCACGACCGCGACGTCCAGCGTGAAAAACGCGGTCGTCTGAATCAGGAAATCCGCGGTCTGGTCGAGCAGACCAACTCCGCCCTGCTCAATGAAAACGCCAATAAAGACAGCAAGGTGATCCCAACCCAGCGCGACCTGCTGGCCGGTATCGTGGCTAAACACTACGCCCGTCAGCATCTGTTGCCGCGCGACGTGGTATCGGCGCACGAGCGCGGAGAGATCCACTACCACGATCTCGACTACTCGCCGTTCTTCCCGATGTTTAACTGCATGCTGATCGACCTCAAAGGCATGCTGACCCACGGTTTTAAAATGGGTAACGCCGAGATTGAGCCGCCGAAGTCTATCTCCACGGCGACGGCCGTCACGGCGCAGATTATCGCCCAGGTCGCGAGCCACATTTACGGCGGCACCACCATTAACCGCATTGATGAAGTGCTGGCCCCGTTTGTCACTGCAAGCTTTAAGAAGCACCGTAAAACGGCGGAAGAGTGGCAGATCCCCGATGCTGACGGCTACGCCCATTCCCGCACCGAGAAAGAGTGCTATGACGCGTTCCAGTCGCTGGAGTACGAGGTGAACACGCTGCATACCGCGAATGGTCAGACGCCGTTTGTCACGTTCGGCTTTGGTCTGGGAACCAGCTGGGAGTCGCGTCTGATTCAGCAGTCCATTCTGCGTAACCGTATCTCCGGTCTTGGCAAAAACCGCAAAACGGCGGTGTTCCCGAAACTGGTGTTCGCCATCCGCGACGGTCTGAACCATAAGTTTGGTGACCCGAACTACGACATTAAACAGCTGGCGCTGGAGTGTGCGAGCAAGCGCATGTATCCGGACATTCTGAACTACGACCAGGTGGTGAAAGTCACCGGTTCGTTTAAAACCCCGATGGGCTGTCGCAGCTTCCTCGGCGTGTATGAGGACGAAAATGGTGAGCAGGTGCATGACGGCCGCAACAACCTGGGCGTGATCAGCCTGAACCTGCCGCGCATCGCGCTGGAAGCCAAAGGAAATGAAGACGCCTTCTGGGCGCTGCTGGATGAACGTTTACAGCTGGCGCGTAAAGCGCTGATGACCCGCATCGCCCGTCTGGAAGGGGTCAAGGCACGCGTGGCACCGATCCTCTATATGGAAGGGGCCTGCGGCGTACGTCTGAAAGCGGACGACGATGTGTCTGAGATCTTCAAAAACGGTCGTGCGTCGATCTCGCTGGGCTATATCGGCATTCACGAAACCATCAACGCCCTGTTTGGCAACACGCATATGTATGACAGCGACGCGCTGCGCGAGAAAGGCATCGCCATTGTTCAGCGCCTGCGCGACGCCGTTGACCAGTGGAAAGAAGAGACCGGCTACGGCTTTAGCCTGTACAGTACGCCGAGCGAAAACCTGTGTGACCGTTTCTGCCGTCTGGACACCGCCGAGTTCGGTATTGTGGAAGGGGTGACTGATAAAGGTTACTACACCAACAGCTTCCACCTGGACGTGGAGAAAAAGGTTAACCCGTACGACAAAATTGACTTTGAAGCGGCCTATCCCCCTATCGCCAGCGGCGGCTTTATCTGCTACGGCGAATACCCGAACATCCAGCACAACCTTAAAGCGCTGGAAGACGTGTGGGATTACAGCTATCAGCACGTGCCGTATTACGGCACCAACACGCCTATCGACGAGTGCTACGAGTGCGGCTTTACCGGCGAGTTTGAGTGTACCAGTAAAGGCTTTACCTGCCCGAAATGCGGCAACCACGATGCGGCCCGCGTATCGGTGACCCGCCGCGTGTGCGGCTATCTTGGTAGCCCGGATGCGCGTCCGTTCAACGCCGGTAAGCAGGAAGAGGTGAAACGCCGCGTGAAGCATTTAGGGAATGGGCAGATCGGTTAAGTTCCGTGTTCTCCCCCTCACCCTAGCCCTCTCCCTCAAGGGAGAGGGAACTCTTCCCCCTCTCCCCGTGGGAGAGGGCCGGGGTGAGGGCATCAGCGCGCATACATTCTCTGGACATTTCTATGCGATATCACCAGTACTACCCCGTCGACATCGTTAACGGCCCCGGCACCCGCTGCACTCTTTTTGTCTCAGGCTGCGTGCACGAATGCCCTGGCTGCTACAACAAAAGCACCTGGCGGCTCAATTCCGGCATGCCGTTTACTGCCGAGATGGAAGACCGGATCATTAACGACCTCAATGACACTCGCATCAAACGCCAGGGGATTTCGCTCTCCGGCGGCGATCCGCTGCACCCGCAAAACGTGCCGGAGATCCTGAAGCTGGTGAAACGCATTCGCCGCGAGTGCGCAGGAAAAGATATCTGGGTCTGGACGGGCTATAAGCTGGACGAGCTGAACGCGCAGCAAAGGGAAGTGGTGGATCTGATTAACGTGCTGGTCGACGGCAAATTTGTACAGGATTTAAAAGACCCGGCGCTTATCTGGCGCGGCAGCAGTAACCAGGTTGTGCATCATTTGCGCTGAACGCTATAGCCGTTTGTTAGAATCGTGATACACGGTTAATTTCTCTCTTTTCCCAATAGCGATGACAACTACCGTTACCACGTTGTCCTGAACCTGATAGACCAAACGGTAACCCTGGGATCTGAGTTTTATTTTGTAGCAATCAGGCAGATTATGCAGACGGGCTGATTCGATCCGGGGGTTTACCAACACCCCGGCAAGTTTCTTCTTGAACTGCTTTTTTACAGTCTCCCCTAGCTTGCTCCACTCTTTTAACGCCCTCGGGTCAAATTCCAGTTCATAAGTCATCCAGACTAACCTTAATTCCCTTTTGCGGATTAGCCAGTCGCTCCCGGACTGTCTGTATCAGCGCATCTTCGCTGTCGCTAATCGTGACTGTTTTCACCGGCATGCGCCCCGTCTCCGCAACGTACTGAAACAGGAGTCGCACGGCTTCTGTTGGGGTGATATTGAGTTTTTCCAGCACGGCATAAGCCTCGTTTTTGAGTTTGTCATCCAGACGGACGTTAAGCGTAGCCATTATGCCTCCAGGAGAATCGAATGTGTAATGCAGTTTAGCATTACATTCGCATTACATCGAATTCTGGATAACGCCTCTCAAAACCGGCTCAAACTCTCCATCGCCACCGCCTTAAACTCGGCAAAATCTCCGCAGTTACACAGCCGTGACATCGCACGTTCGCGCAGGAAGGTAACGAAAATATCGTAGATCGCCATCGCCTCTTCGTATTCGCTTTTGCTGATGGCGAGCAGGAAGATAACGTGGGCAGTTTCGTCGCCCCACTGGACGCCGTGCGGGGCGAGCACGGTATAGACCACCGTTTTCTGTGCCAGCAGGCCAAGGGAGTGCGGCAGCGCGATGCCGTCGCCGAGCATGGTGCTGACGATGGCTTCACGCTCAACGACCGAGTCGAGGAACTCAGCCCCCACAAAGCCCTCCTCTTCAAGCTGGACGCAGAGCTCGCGGAACAGCGTTTGCTGGTCCACAGGGGCGTTGAGAATACGGAAATGCGCAGCGTCGAAGTATTTGTCCAGCATCCACGGACGGGTTCTGTCCACCAGCACCAGCTTGCCAATCTGCTCCAGCTGGTAGTCCGTCGGGAACGGGGCGATCATCACCACCGGCTTAGACTTTTCACTGACGCGGGCAGTCGAGATCACAAAGTCTTCGCTAATGGATTCCGTCTGCTCGTACTCGCGAAGCGTAAGCGTGCGTGTGACCTCAATCTGCGGGTATTTGCGCTGCAGCACCGCCTCAATCATGCGCACCATGGCATTACCGGCATCGCACACCAGCAGCACGCGCGGCTGGCGCTGGTAGCCAATGTTGTAGTGGCGCTCCAGCCCGACGCCAATATGCAGCACCAGGAAGCCAATCTCGTTTTCGCTGATCACATACGGCGTGTATTTGCCCCAGCTTGAGACTGCCGCCAGCGTCATATCCCACGCCATCGGATAGTGCTGCTTGATGTTATCCAGCAGCGGATTCGGGATCATGATTTGATACCGCACGCGGGTGATCATGGTTTTGATATGGGTAAGCAGATCCGCATGCAGCTGCTCGTCGCTGAGCAGGTTGTAGTTATAGTGGGTATTGATATAGCGCAGGATGTAGTTGACCAGCGCTTCGTCGTCATCCGCATTGATGGCACTCGGCGCGATATCCTGGATCTGCCGCGCGGCGATATGCACGCACAGCCAGCTCTCTTCCGAAGGGGAAAGCGCTTTGCCCGCCAGCTGCTGAATGGTCACCGCGATATCTTTCGCTGCGTCACGCACGTTCTCTTCCACATCTTCGGCGTGGAATTCCGGCAGTGGATACCCCTCGCTGATGCGGCGCACCGACACCGCGCAGTAGAGTCGCAGGAACAGCTCGCCTTCGTCGGTCAGGCGGATGTGATGCCGCGTCAGCGCCTCGTGCAGTACGGGCACCATCTGCTCTGCTACTCCGGCATTGAGCGCCACGTCGGTCACCAGCGGGTTCTGGCTGTCCTGCTGGGCCAGCTCCCAGAGCAGATCGGTCAGACAGGCGCGGGTCGCCATCTCACTGCCAAACAGCTTCATGCCGTGACGTGGACGCGTTTCCAGCGTCAGGTTGTAGCGGTGGAACCACTCCCGCACCTCCACCATGTCGCTCTGCAGCGTGGCACGGCTGACGAACCACTCATCGGCCAGGTCTTCCAGCTTGAGTGAAAACGCCGAGGTGAGAAAACGCACCACCAGATAATGCACGCGCTCCGGCCCGGTACGGGGAATGCGCAGCGCGCGCGGATGGGAAGCCTGTAGCTGCTGATAACGTACCGCATCGTCAATTTTGAGCTGGTAGCCATTGCCGCGGCTGAGAATAAACTGCGCGCCGTGGCTTGCCAGCAGCGCGTTCAGGGCGGAAATATCCGCCCGGACGGTTCGCGTGGAGACCGACAGCCGCTGCGCCAGCTCGTCCTGCGGCAGCGTCTCGTTTTGCAACAGATCAAAAAGTTGCGCTAAACGTTGGTTCGGAAATCGCACGTCGTTGTCCTCTTACTGCTCAGGGTGAAATGACCATCTGGGATGGGCTGCCGACCGGGGTGTAGTCTGACTCAAAGCTTAGCTTGCCGTCCTGACCGACGCGGAAACGGGTTATGTTGTCGCTGCGCTGGTTCATGACGTACAGCCAGCGCCCCTGTTTATCGAGCGTCAGGGTGCGCGGGTAGTCGCCACGCGTCCAGACATCGTCCTGATGCGTCAGCGTGCCCTCCGCTGTTACGGTAAAGTGCCCGATGCTGTTATGCAAACGGTTAGCCACGTACAGCTGTTTACCATCTGCACTCAGCGCCAGTCCGGCCGCAAAACTGGTGCCTTTGTAACCTTCTGGCAGCGCGGAGAGCGTTTTGCCCTCTTTCAGCCTGCCGTTGCTGTCCAGCGTATAATGGGTGAGCGTAGACGCCTCTTCGTTAATCAGCCACAGCGCATCCCCCTTCGGCGTAAAGACAAAGTGCCGCGGCCCGGCTCCTTTTGAGGAAGCGCTGATAAACGGCGGATCGTTCGGCGTCAGCTTGCCGGCTCGATCGTCAAAGCGGTACTGATAGATACGATCCAGCCCCAGATCGGTGGAAAACACATATTTCCCGCTCGGATCGGCGGCGATCATGTGCGCATGGGGGCCATTATGATCGCTGATGGCAAAACTGCCTTCTGCTGCCGCCTCCGGTTTCGCAGCGCCTGGCTCACCCTGATCCTGGTGCCGATCCGTGGCGTCACCCAGGCTGCCATCGGCTTTGATCGGCAGCACTGCGATCGATCCGCTTACGTAGTTCGCCACCAGCAGATGCTGACCGTTCGGCGTGAGCGAAAGATACACCGGCCCCGCACCGCCGGAGGAGACCTGATTCAGCTCGTTCAGCTCACCGTTATCATCTATCCGCAGCGCCTGCACCACGCCCTACTCCACTTCGCTTGCCAGATACAGCGTTTTGCCATCGTGCGAGACGGCCAGCTGCGCGGCGTTCGGCAGCTGACTCACCAGCGTTTTATCGCCGAGCGCACCGGTGTTCGGGTCGACGGTAAAGCGGTACAGCCCTTCCCCGTTGGGGTTATAGGTGCCCACCCAGGCGTACTGCGGCTGGGCGATAGCGGCGTTAGCCAGTAAAGAGAGTGAAGCGACGAGCAGGGTACGGGTGTGCATGGTGGCTCCTTTGGGGTTGTGCGGTGTGTTCCCCCCTCACCCTAACCCTCTCCCCAAAGGGGAGAGGGGACGATTACACCCTCTCCCCTTTGGGGAGAGGGCTGGGGTGAGGGGTAAGGTTTTGTTTTACTTCACCAGCTTCTTCGTCATCGCAAGCAGCGTACGCACATCTTCCGGACGCGTATCGCCGCTGGCTTTGTCGATAATCGAACTATAAATATGCGGAATGATTTTGCTCACGCCCGCGTCCAGGGCGATCTGCAGGATCGCCTCGTAGTTTTCCAGATCGATACCCCCGGTCGGCTCCAGCCAGAAGTCGTGACGGGCGCAGGCTTCCGCCACGGCCTGGTATTCGTCACGGCACTTCAGGCCGCCCATCGGGAAGTATTTGACTGAACTGCCGCCAAAGTCTTTCAGCAGGGCGATCGCCGTTTCAACCGGCACAATGCCGTCCGGTGCCACGCTGCTCAGCGGGCCGGTGGAGATTTTTACCATCCCGACGGTACCGGTCGGGGAGACCAGACCGTTGACCACCGATTCATTCTGCCCCAGCAGCGCACGGCTGGTGGCTACACCGGTGAAAACCTGGTTAACGTGCTGCGGCTGCACCTGACGGGAGATTTCGCTCACCATCGCCGACTGGTTCGGGTCACCCGCCCCCAGGCCTACCGAGAGCGCGTTATCAATCAGCGCCGCGTACTCGCGCATATCAGCAACCGCACTGGCCACGTCCGGGTAATTTTTGGAGAGCACGCCCACCAGCACATGACCTTCCGCCGCCTCGTAAATGGCGCTGGCGTTCGCTTTTGAGCCTGCCAGCACGTTCAGGCAGACGCGGTCACGGTAAAAATTGGGGGTCAGTTTCATGCCTTTTTCTCCTGTCCTAACACTTCGCTTATGCGGCGGTACACAATGTTCAGCTGGTCAGCGTTCACGCTGCGCACGTCCGCTTCGATAATCCCTTCGTTGGCCTTGTAGCCGCGGAAATAAATGGCGTATTCGCCCTGCTTCAGGGCATTCACCAGCTCGCCGGTGCCGATGCCGGTTACGGCTTCGTCAAACTTAATCTCGGTACGCGCGATATCGCGACCGGCGCTGTCCCAGACCACGCGCGCGGTAACGCCGTTCAGGGTGTTGAGCGCGTCGATAAACGGCGTCATCTTCGCCACCATCTCCGCCCCGCTCTCTTTAGTCGCCGTCAGGTAGTGTTCGATGGCGCAGGTCAGGCCGAGGATCCCCTCTTTACCCACCTTCATGGCGCGGCCAATGCCCGCCGTCTGGCGCTTCACCCACTCAACGTACTGGGTCTTGCCGATCACCAGGCCGCTGGTGGGCCCTTCGATCGCTTTCGCGCCGCTGTAGATCACAAGGTCGGCGCCTGAGCGGTAATAGGTATGCAGATCTTCTTCCGCTGCGGCATCGACGATCAGGGGCAGATCGTGTTTGCGCGCCACAACCGCCGCCTGCTCAACGCTGAGCATGCTTTTCTGCACGCAGTGGTGCGATTTGATGTAAAGGATCGCCGCGGTGCGCGGGGTGATGGCCGCCGCCAGCTGATCGGCTGAGCATTCGTTGGCATAGCCCGCTTCCACCAGCTTGCCGCCGCCCAGCGCCACCATGGTGCCCACCGGCGCGCCAAAGTTTACGTTGTGGCCTTTCGGCAGCACGATTTCGTTGTTCTCAATTGGGGTAACGTGCAGGTTTTCCAGCAGCCAGTCGCTGTCTTTCACCAGCACCGCCGCCACGGACTGGGCGATGCCCGCGGATGCGCAGGAGACCACCGTCGCGCCCTCCACGTCCAGCAGCTTCGCGATGTATTCCCCGGTTTTATTGACCAGATCTTTCATCTCGAAATAGTGATTCATGCCGTCCATCGCCGCCTGCACCACCTCCGGGCGCGGCGTGGAGACACCCAGCGCCGTCATGCGGCCGGAGGTGTTGATGACTTGCTTTAAGTGGTACTTCTCATAAATCGAAGGCATGTTCCGTGCTCCCTTGTTCGGTCATGTAGCCCTTGCCCGCGCGGATCGCGGCAAGCGGCACCAGAATGTGTTCAGCCTGCAGGCTGTCGTTTTCAGCATCCGTCAGCACCGTCGGCTGACGTTTAAGGGTGAACAGCGTCAGGTCGGCGTCGAGGCCGGGTTCGATACGCCCTTTGCGCGTCAGGCGCAGGCCGTCGGCGGCGTTGGCGGTGACGCAGTCAATCACCTGCGGCAATGACATGCCGATGGCGAGGAATTTCGACATCACGCTCGAAAGCGAGCCCACCGGGCCGTTGATGCGGTTGCGGCAGTAGATATCCGAGCTGATGGTGTGCGGCAGAATGCCCATCGCGATAGCGCGTTTCGCCACTTCAAAGCTGAAGCTCGCCGTACCGTGGCCTACGTCCAGCCGCACACCGCGTTTCAGGGCGGAGTTGATGGAGGCGCGCAGCTCGCCGGAGGGCGTCAGAATGCGGTTTGGCTTGCCGTTGTAGCAGTGGGTAATGATGTCGCCCGAGCTCAGCAGCTCGGCAATTTCGTCGAGGTTAGGCGGGTTATTGCCGATGTGCACCATCAGCGGCAGGTCGCCGTTCTCTTTCTGAATGGCTTTCGCACGCTCCAGCGGCGTAATACCGTTTTCACCCACCACGCTGCTGCTCATGCGCGCTTTCAGCCCGACGATAAAGTCAGGATGGCGTTTCACCGCCTGCTTCACGGCATCGGCATCAATATTCGCCATATTGGCCAGCTCGTTCTGGGCAATCAGCCCCACGCGGGAGATATTCAGCAGGGCAAAGACCTCGGTTGAGGCTTTGCGGGTGATTTCGTAGAAATCGTCCACGTCGTCGGCACCGGTACTGCCCGCATCCACCACGGTGGTGACGCCGGTAGCGATACCCACGCTGTCCGGTTCGTCGTGGTAAATGGGGGAGTTCGGGTAGCAGTGGACGTGGGAGTCGATCCAGCCTGCGCTGACGAATACGTCATCGTTCAGCTCCACCGTTTTGCGGGCGGGAGCGTCTATGTCGCCTGTTGCGGCAATTTTCCCGTCCAGAATGGCGATATCGGTCAGGGTATCGTCGCTAAGGCGCGCACGGCGCAGGAGTAAATCAAACATGGGGTTCTCCTGATAAGGCGGGCGCCAGCGCGCCCGCAGGTATTAAAGGGCGACCGGGAACAACCAGCCTAAAATCATGGCGCCAAGGATGGCACCGCCGGTGATCGGCTTCTGCCAGATGTAGAACAGCAGCGCGCCCAGCAGCGAACCGACGCCAATCGGAATAGAAGCGGTCATGGCGCTGAGGATAATCAACGGCCCCAGAAAACGACCGGAGGCATTGCCCGCGCCCATCATCACGTCCGCCCCGTAGGTGGAGTTGCTCTGGTTGATGGTGAACTTACGCGCCAGGATGATGACGTAGCCGATCGCCAGACCAATCACCAGGCCGGTAATCAGCGAGGCAATGAAGTTGGTCACCGGGAACATGATCCCCGCGCCCAGCAGCAGTGCTGGCACACCCAGACCCACGCCGGTCTGGATAGCCCCGCCGATGTCGAGGATCCCTACCAGCGATCCTTCGATAATACGGGCGAACAGGAAGCTTGCGCCGAACGCCGCCACTGCGCCGTATACACCGGTATCAATTCCCGCCTTCAGCATCGCCACGAAGGCCACTTCGTTAAACGCGCCGATGCCGTAGAGGTAGTACATGTGCGTCCCGGCAAACACGCCGGAGGAGAGCAGGCCAACGAAGATCGGGAACGACCAGTCGGCATACCAAAAACCTTTATTCTGTTCCATGTAGAGGCTCCTGTTATTTACCGCTGAGCGAGTTGTGGATCATGTCGAGCCAGTTCGGCACGGTCAGATGGAAGGATTCAATCATCTTCATGTCGAAGCCGCGGAAGAAGCCGCTCAGCACGAAGAGCAGAACGATGGCCGCCATCATCACTTTGGTGACGTGGTTCCAGCCGCTCTCTTCCACGCCTTTACCGATCAGGATCCCCAGTACCAGGCCCGGTACGGCGTTACCCATAATCAGCTGCGCCGCGCCGCCGAAGATGGTGGCCCAGAAGCCGGATTTTTTACCCGCGTCGATGGCCGCCAGCCAGAAGATCACCGGCATCACGGTGTTCACCAGCAGGTTTGCCGCCGGTACCAGCACCTTCACGGCGGTGACCTGCAGTGCGGCCGGAACAGACGAGGCAGTGAGGTTAAGGAAGGTGACAACAATCATGCCGATGATGCCGCAGGCAATCGCCATCTTGCGGGGATCGTGCAGCGTTTCGCCGACGTTACGGTTTTTGATCATCAAGGCTGCAGCACCCCAGTTTGGGATGATGCGGTGGTCTACGTCCTGTGTGAAGGCACCTGCGGCCACGGAAGAGGCCCAGGCGTTAAAGAAGAAGCCTAACCCAAAGGAGAAGTGAGAAGCCGGATCCCCTTCGCAGGAGTTCAGTTCCCCCAACGTACGAAACGCGCCCATACCCTGAGTGGTAGGCGCATGAAACATGCGTGCAGCCCCGGCTCCAACACCGACGCCTACCAGGCCGCCAATGATGAGCGATTTTATTAATATAATTAAGAACATCAGTCTGCCCTTTTATGAATAATCAGCGTTGCGTGACGAAATCCACCTGGTCGAGATTGATGGCGGTCACGTTGACGGTCACATCCAGCTCCACGCTGTAGGTGCGTCTTTCCCGGCGCAAAAAGAAGAACAGAAACGCTTCTTTACGCACCGCTTCTTGCGCCTGAACGACCTGCACATCCTGTGGCTCAATACGCAGTAAGATATGCGGTGAGGCTTTCATCACCGCGGCCTGAACGTGGTTGAGTGCGTCGGCAAAGGCGCGCGCTTTGGCGTCGCCCTTCCCCTTCACTCTCACCGTGGTTGTGAACTGTTCTTTCATGCTTATGCGCCGTGCTTCTTCTGCCACGCCTGCACCAGACGCTCGCCCAGCTCTTCTTTATCCATAAAGCCAAAGCCCAGCACGTTGCAGCCTTCGTTGATGGCGGTCACCCCCTCATCCACGGAGCGCATGCCGTATTTCGCTTTGTAGCCATATTTGGTTTGCGCCGTGATGGCACCCGCGCCGCCGCTGCCGCAGAAGGAGATGCCGAAGGTGGCGTTTTCCGCTTTCATGACGTCGCCGAGTTTCATATCTGCCGCCATACCCGGCACGACAACCGCACGTCCACCCGCTTTTTCCACACCGGCAGCCACTTTCTGGCCTTTACCCAGGCGATCGCCAATCACGACTGTAATCTGTTCCATGTGTTGCTCCTTAAAGGTTGTCTTTCGCGACTTCAAAGTGAACGGAGAGCAGCCAGGCTTCTTCATCAGGAAGGTTGCCAAACTGCGCTACCACTTCACGGGCGAGCCGCATTGAATCCGGTGAAATTTCGTCGAACAGCTCTGCCTCCACTTCCGGCAGCGGCTCCCCCCCCCCCGGCCCGGGGGGCCCCCCGCCGGCGCGGGGGGGGGGGGGGCTGTTTCGTCACTCAT
>NZ_JALW01000057.1:0-21806 GCF_000710795.1 Enterobacter sp. T1-1
GTGAGAGGGGGCGCTGTTCCCCCTCACCCTAACCCTCTCCCAAAGGGAGAGGGGATAGATTGCAGAAACCTTTAAAAACTGCCCTGAAGTCTAGACAGTTTCTAAAGGTTCCTTCGCGGGCCAAATGAAAAGAGCTCGCAGGTGAACCCCGGCACGTACACGCGGTGTGCGTGGTAGTTTCTACGGCGAAAGTAAGCATAAAAATGCTTAAGGGATCACGATGCAGAACGGCGCAATGAAAGCCTGGCTGGACTCTTCTTACCTCTCTGGTGCCAACCAGAGCTGGATAGAACAGCTCTATGAAGACTTCTTAACCGATCCTGACTCAGTGGACGCAAACTGGCGTTCCATGTTCCAGCAGTTGCCTGGCACGGGAGTCAAACCGGATCAATTCCATTCCAAAACACGTGATTATTTCCGTCGTCTGGCGAAGGATGCCTCACGTTACTCTTCTGCGATTTCCGACCCTGACACCAACGCGAAGCAGGTTAAAGTCCTGCAGCTTATTAACGCTTATCGCTTCCGCGGTCACCAGCATGCGAATCTCGATCCGCTGGGACTGTGGAAACAAGACCGTGTGGCGGATCTCGATCCGGCGTATCACGATCTGACCGAGGCCGATTTCCAGGAAAGCTTTAACGTAGGTTCTTTTGCCATCGGTAAAGACACGATGAAGCTGGGCGATCTGATCGACGCCCTCAAGCAAACCTACTGCGGCTCCATCGGCGCGGAATACATGCATATCACTTCTACCGAAGAGAAACGCTGGATCCAGCAGCGTATCGAATCCGTAGCGGGCCACGCGACCTTCTCGGCTGACGAGAAAAAACGCTTCCTGAACGAACTGACCGCAGCGGAAGGGCTTGAGCGCTATCTGGGCGCGAAGTTCCCGGGCGCAAAACGCTTCTCGCTGGAAGGCGGCGATGCGTTAGTGCCAATGCTGAAAGAGCTGATTCGTCATGCAGGCAAGAGCGGTACCCGTGAAGTGGTACTGGGCATGGCGCACCGTGGTCGTCTGAACGTGCTGGTCAACGTGCTGGGTAAAAAACCGCAGGACCTGTTCGACGAATTCGCGGGCAAACATAAAGAACATCTCGGCACCGGTGACGTGAAGTACCACATGGGCTTCTCGTCTGATATCGAAACCGAAGGCGGTCTGGTTCACCTGGCGCTGGCGTTTAACCCGTCGCATCTGGAGATCGTCAGCCCGGTAGTTATCGGTTCCGTGCGTGCGCGTCTGGATCGTCTGGACGAGCCAAGCAGCAACAAAGTGCTGCCAATTACTATTCACGGTGATGCGGCGGTCACAGGGCAGGGCGTGGTTCAGGAAACCCTGAACATGTCCAAAGCGCGTGGTTATGAAGTGGGCGGTACCGTTCGTATCGTCATCAACAACCAGGTGGGCTTCACAACGTCTAACCCACTGGATGCGCGTTCAACCCCTTACTGCACCGACATCGGCAAGATGGTACAGGCGCCAATCTTCCACGTTAACGCGGATGACCCGGAAGCGGTCGCCTTCGTGACCCGTCTGGCGCTGGACTTCCGTAACACCTTCAAACGCGATGTGTTCATCGACCTGTTCTGCTACCGCCGTCACGGCCACAACGAAGCCGACGAGCCAAGTGCAACCCAGCCGTTGATGTACCAGAAAATCAAAAAACACCCGACGCCGCGCAAAATCTACGCTGACAAGCTGGAAAGCGAAAAAGTGGCGACGCTGGAAGATGCGACCGAAATGGTCAACCTCTACCGCGACGCGCTGGATGCGGGTGAGTGCGTGGTGAAAGAGCTGCGTCCGATGAACATGCACTCCTTTACCTGGTCGCCGTATCTCAACCACGAGTGGGATGAGAGTTACCCGAACAAGGTCGAGATGAAGCGCCTGCAGGAGCTGGCTAAACGCATCAGCACCGTGCCAGACGCCATCGAGATGCAGTCTCGCGTGGCAAAAATTTATGCCGACCGTCAGTCTATGGCGGCAGGTGAGAAGCTGTTCGACTGGGGCGGTGCAGAAACGCTGGCTTACGCGACGCTGGTTGACGAAGGTATTCCTGTTCGTCTGTCCGGTGAAGATGCGGGCCGTGGCACCTTCTTCCACCGTCACGCGGTAGTTCACAACCAGTCTAACGGTTCAACCTACACCCCGCTGCAGCACGTGCACAACGGTCAGGGCCAGTTCAAGGTCTGGGACTCCGTGCTCTCTGAAGAAGCGGTGCTGGCCTTCGAATACGGTTACGCTACCGCAGAGCCGCGTACGCTGACCATCTGGGAAGCGCAGTTCGGTGACTTCGCCAACGGTGCTCAGGTGGTTATCGACCAGTTCATCTCTTCTGGCGAACAGAAATGGGGCCGTATGTGTGGCCTGGTGATGCTCCTGCCACATGGTTATGAAGGCCAGGGTCCTGAGCACTCCTCCGCGCGCCTGGAACGTTATCTGCAGCTCTGCGCTGAGCAGAATATGCAGGTTTGCGTACCGTCCACCCCGGCTCAGGTTTACCACATGCTGCGTCGTCAGGCGCTGCGCGGTATGCGCCGTCCGCTGGTGGTCATGTCACCAAAATCCCTGCTGCGTCACCCACTGGCGGTGTCCAGCCTGGATGAGCTGGCGAATGGCACCTTCCTGCCTGCCATCGGTGAGATTGATGAACTGGATCCGCAGGCTGTGAAGCGTGTGGTGATGTGTTCTGGTAAGGTTTATTACGATCTGCTGGAACAGCGCCGTAAGAACGATCAGAAAGATGTCGCCATCGTGCGTATCGAACAGCTTTATCCATTCCCGCACCAGGCGGTGCAGGAAGCGCTGAAACCGTACGCTCACGTGCATGATTTTGTCTGGTGCCAGGAAGAGCCGCTCAACCAGGGCGCATGGTACTGCAGCCAGCATCATTTCCGTGAAGTGATTCCATTTGGGTCTGCCCTGCGTTATGCAGGTCGCCCGGCCTCCGCCTCTCCGGCGGTAGGGTATATGTCCGTTCACCAGAAGCAGCAACAAGATCTGGTCAATGACGCGCTGAACGTCGATTAATTAAAGGATACATAATGAGTAGCGTAGATATTCTTGTTCCCGACCTGCCTGAATCTGTAGCAGATGCGACCGTCGCTACCTGGCATAAAAAACCAGGCGATGCCGTTAAGCGCGATGAAGTGCTGGTAGAAATCGAAACTGACAAAGTGGTACTGGAAGTACCGGCTTCGGCGGATGGCGTTCTGGACGCGGTGCTGGAAGACGAAGGCACCACCGTAACCTCTCGCCAGATCCTGGGTCGCCTGCGTGAAGGCAACAGCGCGGGCAAAGAGTCCAGCGCGAAGTCTGAAGAGAAAGCCTCTACGCCGGCTCAGCGCCAGCAGGCATCTCTGGAAGAACAGACCAACGACGCGCTCAGCCCGGCGATCCGTCGCCTGCTGGCTGAACACAGCCTTGACCCGGCAGCCATCAAAGGTACCGGTGTAGGCGGTCGTCTGACCCGTGAAGACATCGACAAACACCTGGCGAAAGCGCCTGCTCAGGCAGAAGCGAAAGCCCCTGTGGCAGCCCCAGCAGCACAGCCTGCTCTGGGTGCGCGCAGTGAAAAACGTGTGCCAATGACTCGCCTGCGTAAGCGTGTGGCAGAGCGTCTGCTGGAAGCGAAAAACTCCACCGCGATGCTGACCACCTTCAACGAAGTGAACATGAAGCCAATCATGGACCTGCGTAAGCAGTACGGTGACGCGTTTGAAAAACGTCACGGTATCCGTCTGGGCTTTATGTCCTTCTACGTGAAAGCGGTTGTTGAAGCGCTGAAACGCTACCCGGAAGTGAACGCGTCCATCGATGGTGATGACGTGGTTTACCACAACTATTTCGACGTCAGCATGGCGGTGTCTACGCCACGTGGTCTGGTGACTCCGGTTCTGCGTGATGTGGATACCCTGGGTATGGCCGACATCGAGAAAAATATTAAAGAGCTGGCCGTGAAAGGCCGCGACGGCAAGCTGACCGTAGACGACCTGACCGGCGGTAACTTCACCATTACCAACGGCGGCGTGTTTGGCTCGCTGATGTCTACCCCGATCATCAACCCGCCGCAGAGCGCGATCCTGGGTATGCACGCCATTAAAGATCGTCCGATGGCGGTAGACGGTAAAGTGGAGATCCTGCCAATGATGTATCTGGCGCTCTCTTACGATCACCGTCTGATCGACGGCCGCGAGTCCGTGGGCTTCCTGGTAGCGATTAAAGAGCTGCTGGAAGATCCAACGCGTCTGCTGCTGGACGTCTAGTCCCTTTTAGCATCACCTGCCCTGTAGGCCGGATACGCCTTGCACCGGCCTGCAGGTTTGAAGATAACGATTACCCTGAAGGATGGATAGAACACATGAACTTACATGAATATCAGGCCAAACAGCTGTTTGCCCGGTATGGCTTACCGGCTCCGGTGGGTTATGCCTGTACTACCCCGCGTGAAGCAGAAGAAGCCGCATCTAAAATCGGTTCCGGCCCGTGGGTAGTTAAATGTCAGGTTCACGCTGGTGGCCGTGGTAAAGCGGGCGGTGTGAAGGTTGTTAAGAGCAAAGAAGAAATTCGTGCATTTGCTGAACATTGGCTCGGCAAGCGTCTGGTCACTTACCAGACAGATGCGAACGGCCAGCCAGTCAACCAGATCCTGGTTGAAGCGGCAACCGACATCGCGAAAGAGCTGTATCTGGGCGCGGTGGTAGACCGTAGCTCGCGTCGCGTGGTGTTCATGGCGTCTACCGAAGGCGGCGTGGAAATCGAAAAAGTGGCAGAAGAGACGCCACACCTGATCCATAAAGTGGCTATCGATCCACTGGCAGGTCCAATGCCTTACCAGGGCCGTGAGCTGGCGTTCAAACTGGGTCTGGAAGGCAAGCTGGTTCAGCAGTTCACCAAGATCTTCATGGGTCTGGCGACCATCTTCCTGGAGCGCGATCTGGCGCTGATCGAGATCAACCCGCTGGTGATCACCACTCAGGGCGATCTGATCTGCCTCGATGGCAAACTGGGTGCTGACGGCAATGCCCTGTTCCGCCAGCCGGATCTGCGCGAAATGCGTGACCAGTCTCAGGAAGACCCGCGTGAAGCACAGGCTGCTCAGTGGGAACTGAACTACGTGGCGCTGGATGGCAACATCGGCTGCATGGTTAACGGTGCGGGCCTGGCGATGGGCACCATGGACATCGTTAAGCTGCACGGCGGCGAGCCAGCGAACTTCCTCGACGTAGGCGGTGGCGCAACCAAAGAGCGCGTAACCGAAGCGTTCAAAATCATTCTCTCTGACGACAACGTGAAAGCCGTTCTGGTGAACATCTTCGGCGGTATCGTACGTTGCGACCTGATCGCAGACGGCATCATCGGCGCGGTAGAAGAAGTGGGCGTTAACGTTCCGGTTGTTGTGCGTCTTGAAGGTAACAACGCTGAACTCGGCGCGAAAAAACTGGCTGACAGCGGCCTGAATATTATTGCAGCGAAAAGTCTGACGGATGCAGCTCAGCAGGTTGTTGCCGCAGTGGAGGGGAAATAATGTCAGTTTTAATCAATAAAGATACCAAGGTTATCTGCCAGGGCTTCACCGGTAGCCAGGGGACTTTCCACTCCGAGCAGGCGATTGCCTACGGTACGCAGATGGTTGGCGGTGTAACACCAGGTAAAGGTGGCACCACACACCTGGGCCTGCCGGTGTTCAACACCGTGCGTGAAGCCGTAGAAGCGACGGGCGCAACCGCGACCGTTATCTACGTTCCGGCACCGTTCTGCAAAGACTCCATTCTGGAAGCGATCGACGCAGGCATCAAACTGATCATCACCATCACTGAAGGTATCCCGACGCTGGATATGCTGACCGTGAAAGTGAAGCTGGACGAAGCGGGCGTGCGCATGATCGGCCCGAACTGCCCGGGCGTGATCACCCCAGGCGAATGCAAAATCGGCATCATGCCAGGTCACATTCACAAGCCGGGCAAAGTGGGTATCGTTTCCCGTTCCGGTACGCTGACCTATGAAGCAGTTAAGCAGACCACCGACTACGGCTTCGGCCAGTCCACCTGTGTGGGCATCGGCGGTGACCCAATCCCAGGCTCTAACTTCATCGACATCCTGAAGCTGTTCCAGGAAGATCCACAGACCGAAGCGATCGTCATGATCGGTGAGATCGGTGGTAGCGCGGAAGAAGAAGCGGCTGCTTACATCAAAGAACACGTAACCAAGCCAGTAGTCGGTTACATCGCGGGTGTGACCGCGCCGAAAGGTAAGCGTATGGGTCACGCAGGCGCGATTATCGCCGGTGGTAAAGGTACGGCTGATGAGAAATTCGCAGCGCTGGAAGCTGCAGGCGTGAAGACCGTTCGTAGCCTGGCGGATATCGGCGAAGCACTGAAATCCATCATTAAGTAAGTCCTCTCTGCGCCCTGAAAGGGGCGCGTTGAAATAAAAAATGTCCGTTTCGACATGGTTGGCCGCTGTAAAGCGGCCTTTTTTATTGCCTGCGTTTCGCCACGAGGGTGAATTTGTAATCGTCGGTATTGAACACGTTGCGGCTGTATTCGAAAACCCGGCCATCTTTCAGGAAACCGCGGGAGACTTTTTCCAGGATCGGTTTTGCCGGATCGAGCGCCAGCGCGGCAATCGCCTCTTCTGAGGGCATGACCGGCACCAGCTCCTGTTCACTGCGATCGATGACCAGCTTTTTGATCTGTTCAACGTAGTGGTATTTCGACTTTTCCATCACTTCCCAGGTGAGGTCGGGGAACATCGCCAGCGGCATCCAGGTTTCTTCCAGGTTTACCGGCTTCTGCTTGATGAAGCGTACGCGCTTGACGTGCCAGACCTTATCATCCTCGCCAATTGCCAGCGTAGCCGCGAGTCTTGTATCGGCTTTTACCACTTCAAAAATTTTAACGTCGCTGTGCGTATCAACGTTGCGATCTGCCAGTTTTTCGTAAAAGCCGTTGAGCTGGTAAATGTCGTAATTGACCCGCTCCTCTTTTACATAGGAACCACTGCCCTGGATGCTTTCGATGATCTGTTCGTCGGCAAGCAGTTTCAGGGCCTGCCGGACGGTGACGCGGCTGACGCTAAACGCCTCCTGAAGGCTGGATTCCGTTGGTAGCGCGTCACCCGGTTTTAATTCTCCGGCGTTAATTTTTTCGCGGAAGACATCCGCTATCTGCCGGTATCGCGGTTTGTTGCCCATTTTATCGCGCCTGATTAATACCTTTTCTGAGAATTATGCATTCAACTAATGATTTGTAAATAATACAACTTAAATACAAATGTTGATGTTAGTGAAAATGATCACATAAATGTATTATCCGCTCTGCCACAATCCTTCGCAGACTATAACGATGCAACTGTGAGGATCTCTATGAACCTGACGACCCTGACCGATCCGCGTGCTGTCTGCGTTCAGGCGCAGTTTACCCGCCGTGATGAGGCAATACGTCAGCTCGCGATGCGGCTGGAGGCGCTGGGCAAAATCACTGACGCCGAGGCTTTTCTGGTGGACGTTTTTCAACGGGAATCGCTTGGCCCAACCGCGCTGGGTGAGGGGCTGGCTGTCCCCCATGGCAAATCGGCCACGGTAAAAGAGGCGGCATTTGCCGTCGCAACGCTGTGCGAGCCGCTGGAATGGGAAGGGGTGGACGGGCCGGAAGAGGTCATGCTCATTTTCCTGCTCGCGATCCCTCCGGCGGAAGCCGGATCAACGCATATTGCGGTGTTAACGGCGCTCACGTCTCGCCTGGCGGATGACGATCTCAGGGCCCGCGTAATGGCGGCGACCACGGCAGAAGGTGTGCTGAGCGCGCTGGACGCCGCACCCGGGGAGCAGGCCGACGCCATCCAGGAGAGTGCCCCGACTATTGTCTGCGTTACCGCCTGCCCGGCCGGGATTGCCCACACCTATATGGCGGCGGAGTACCTGGAAAAAGCGGGACGCAGGATGGGCGTCAACGTGGTGGTGGAAAAGCAGGGGGCGAACGGTATTGAGGGACGCCTCACCTCGCAGCAACTGCAGGAGGCCAGAGCATGTATCTTTGCCGCAGAAGTGGCGATCAAAGAGAGTGAACGCTTTGCGGGGATCCCCACCGTTTCCGTACCCGTTGCGGAACCACTATGCCATGCTGAAGCGTTAATAGAACGCGCGCTGGCGTTAAAGCCTGCCGACGCTGCGCGGCATGCGCCCGTCGATACTGAAACAAAAAAGAGTGTCAAAACCGAGCTCAAGCAGGCGCTCCTGAGCGGCATCTCCTTTGCGGTGCCGTTGATTGTCGCCGGTGGTACGGTGCTGGCCGTGTCGGTATTGCTGGCGCAAATCCTGGGGCTGCAGCACTTATTCGATCAGGAAAATTCGTGGCTGTGGATGTACCGCAAGCTTGGCGGCGGCATGCTTGGCATGCTGATGGTTCCCGTTCTGGCGGCGTATACCGCTTATTCACTGGCGGATAAACCGGCGCTGACGCCGGGTTTCGCTGCCGGTCTGGCTGCCAATATGATTGGTTCCGGTTTTCTGGGTGCCATCGCAGGCGGGCTGATTGCGGGATACCTGATGCGCTGGGTGAAAAATCACATTCGTCTGAGTAGCCGCTTCAACGGCTTCTTAACCTTTTATCTTTATCCGGTTATTGGCGTACTGGGCGCGGGCAGCCTGATGCTGTTTGTGATCGGCGAACCGGTGGCCTGGATAAACAACGCGCTCACCGCCTGGCTTAATGGTCTTTCAGGCGCGAATGCGCTGCTCCTGGGCGCGATCCTTGGCTTTATGTGTTCGTTCGATTTGGGCGGGCCGGTCAACAAAGCCTCCTACGCGTTCTGCCTCGGGGCGATGGCCAACGGGGTGTATGGCCCCTATGCGATTTTCGCCTCCGTCAAGATGGTCTCGGCCTTTACCGTAACGGCGTCAACGATGCTGGCGCCGAGATTGTTTAAACCGTTTGAAATTGAAACCGGCAAATCAACGTGGCTGCTTGGCCTCGCGGGCATTACCGAAGGGGCGATACCGATGGCGATTGAAGATCCCCTCCGCGTCATTGGCTCATTTGTGCTGGGCTCCATGGTGACAGGGGCGATTGTTGGCGCGATGGGGATCGGCCTGTCCACGCCGGGCGCAGGCATTTTCTCGCTCTTTTTACTTCATGATGCAGGGCTGAGCGGTGTGGTTGCAGCGGCAGGCTGGTTTGGCGCGGCGCTGCTGGGGACCGCTATCTCCACATTTATTCTGCTGCTCTGGCGACGTCAGGCGGTCAAAACGGGCAAATACATCACTGAAGACGCCATACCGTAAAACGCACAACACAGGAAACGAAGATGAAAGCTGTATCTCGCGTTCATATCACGCCGCATATGCACTGGGACCGTGAGTGGTACTTCACCACCGAAGAGTCGCGTATTCTTCTGGTCAATAATATGGAAGAGATCCTGACCCGTCTGGAGCAGGACGAGGCCTATAAATATTACGTTCTCGACGGACAGACGGCAGTGCTGGAGGATTACTTTGCCGTCAAGCCCGAAAATCGCTCGCGGGTGAAGGTGCTTGTCGAGCGCGGAAAACTGATTATCGGCCCGTGGTATACCCAGACCGATACCACGATCGTCAGCGGCGAGTCGATTGTCCGCAACCTGATGTACGGTATTCGCGACTGTATGGCGTTCGGCGAGCCGATGATGATCGGTTATCTGCCGGATTCGTTTGGGATGTCAGGCCAGCTTCCGCATATTTATAACGGCTTTGGCATTACCCGCACGATGTTCTGGCGCGGCTGTTCTGAACGACACGGTACCGATAAAACCGAATTTCTCTGGCAGAGCCAGGACGGCAGTGAAGTGACGGCACAGGTGCTGCCGCTGGGCTATGCGATTGGTAAGTACTTACCTGAGGATGAGGCCGGGCTACGAAAACGGCTCGACAGTTATTTCGAGGTCCTGGAAAACGCCTCTGTCACCAAAGAGATTTTGCTGCCCAACGGACACGACCAGATGCCGCTGCAGCAGAACCTTTTTGCGGTGATGGAGAAGCTTCGTGAAATCTATCCGCAACGTCAGTTTGTGATGAGCCGCTTCGAGGAGGTGTTTGATCATATTGAGGCGCGGCGCTATGAACTGGCGACGCTGAAAGGGGAGTTTATCGACGGGAAATACATGCGTGTGCACCGGACAATCGGCTCCACGCGCATGGACATTAAAATCGCCCATGCGCGTATCGAGAATAAAATCGTCAACGTGCTTGAGCCGCTGGCGACGCTTGCCTGGACTCTCGGCTTCGACTATCACCACGGTCTGCTGGAGAAAATGTGGAAAGAGATCCTCAAGAATCACGCCCACGACAGCATCGGCTGCTGCTGCAGCGATAAGGTGCATCGCGAGATTGTCTCCCGCTTTGAGCTGGCGGAGGATATGGCAGACAACCTGGTGCGCTTCTATATGCGCAAGATTGTCGACAACATGCCGCAATCCGACGCCGATAAGCTGGTGATGTTCAACCTGATGCCCTGGCCGCGTGAAGAGGTGATGAACACCACGATTCGGCTGCGCGCCAGCCAGTTTCGTCTGCGTGATGAGAAAGGCAACGAGATCCCGTATTTCATTCGCAGCGCGCGCGAACTCGACCCTGGTATCATTGACCGGCAGATTGTCCATTACGGTAACTACGAACCGTTTATGGAGTTTGATATCCAGCTCAGCCAGATCCTGCCGTCGATGGGCTACCGTACGCTGTTTATAGAACCGCACGTAGCCGGAAAGGTGCTCTCTCCGGCGCAAAACACCGGTGCCTTACTGGAAAACGCCTTCTGGCAGATTGATATAAACGACGACGGTACGCTGCGTCTGTGCGACAAAGAAACCGGCCTGATTTACGACCGGGTACTGGAGATTGAAGAGAGTTCGGATGATGGTGATGAGTACGACTACTCGCCTTCACGGGAGGAGTGGAGGCTCACTTCGGCACAGGGCGAGCATCAGGTTGACGTCATACACGAAGCCTGGCAGAGCAGGGCGGTGATCCGCCACCGTATTGCTGTACCGGCAAACCTCTCTGAACGCGCTGCACGTCAGCGAAAGGGTTCTCTTGAGGTGGCATTTGACATTACGCTAAGCCACAACAGCAGACGTATTGATGTGGCGGTGCGTCTGGATAACCAGGCGGATGACCACCGCGTTCGGGTGCTGATCCCCACACCGTTTACGACTCAGCACGTGCTCGCGGATACACAGTTTGGCACCATTACTCGCCCCGTGCAGGACGCTGCGATGCAACGCTGGCAGGAAGAGGGCTGGAAAGAAGCGCCCGTTCCTGTCTGGAATTTGCTCAACTATGCCGTGCTGCAGGAAAAGCGAAACGGGCTTGCGCTGTTCACAGAAGGATTACGTGAATTTGAAGTGGTGGGCGATACCAAAAAAGCCTTTGCGCTGACTCTGCTGCGCGGCGTGGGGTTACTCGGAAAAGAAGATTTGCTGTTGCGCCCTGGCAGACCTTCGGGGATTAAGATGCCCGTCCCGGATTCCCAGATGCGTGGTCCGTTAACCTGCCGTTTTAGCCTGTTCAGTTTCAGTGGCACCCCTGAAAGCACGGGCGTCGCGCAGCAGGCTAAGGCGTGGTTAACGCCGGTGCAGTGCTATAACAAGATCCCCTGGGATGCGATGAAATTAAACCGTGCGTCGTTCACCACGCCGGAAAGTTACAGTCTGCTGGCGCTTTCCCCGACGGGATGCGTGCTCAGCGTGCTCAAAAAAGCGGAAGATCGGGATGAACTTATTCTTCGCCTGTTCAACCCTTCGGAGTCCAGCGTCTGCGAGACGACGTTATCCGTTAACCCGGCGTTGAAACGGTGCGGCGAAACGGACCTGAATGAACGGTTACTGGATGATCGTGAAGAGCAGGGGATTACCGGCACGTTCAGACCGGGGCAGTCACGAACCTTTAGCATTCTTCTTGCCTGAAAAACGATAAAAGGCTGCCAAGTGCAGCCTTTTTTCATTAAATAGTCACGCTACGGTGTTAACTTATAGAGCGCGAAAAGTAAATTAAATGTAATTTCGAAGGGTTGCAGTCAAACTCTGGAAAAATAACCTGGCCCGACTACGCTTCAAGGATTGCCCCGCGTCGAAAAGGTGTTTTTCTTTTGCGTTAATTAAAATCACTTCTGTTTATATTTTTTCCCTTCTTCGATAACCAATCACAGCTTTGTATGCACATATCGTTAACATGGTTTTTACCATTCTTACCGCGTTTAAACATAGTTAACATCGGCCGTTGTTTTTGATTTAAATCAAAGTTTAATCCTTGGAAAAAGGTGCTTAAAAGCGCTAAATTGTCCCCGATCAAAATGGTCGAAAAGTGGTAATTTTGCTATAAATTGATCGCCGTCGAAAAACGTAAATATGATTCAATAAAAACCTGTTTATTGTAAGGGTTTTGCAGCGTATTATATTTGCGGGACCAATTTGAGTTTTTTATTAACGTATTTGTAACCTTTCATCACTGCTTTTTCATTCTGTAGAGAATAGGCAACGAAGAAGGGGAGCAGATAACTTTGTATTGGGGCATGCGTGTGGATCCTTTTCCTGGGGTTCACTCTCGGAGTCTTCATGCGATGAGCAAGGAGTCATAATGTTAGACGTAGTCGAACTGTCGCGCTTACAGTTTGCCTTGACCGCGATGTACCACTTCCTGTTTGTGCCGCTGACGCTCGGTATGGCGTTCCTGCTGGCCATCATGGAAACGGTATACGTTCTGTCCGGCAAACAGATTTATAAAGATATGACCAAGTTCTGGGGCAAGTTGTTTGGTATCAACTTTGCACTGGGCGTGGCTACCGGTTTGACCATGGAGTTCCAGTTCGGGACTAACTGGTCATATTATTCCCACTATGTAGGGGATATCTTCGGTGCGCCGCTGGCCATTGAAGGTCTGATGGCCTTCTTCCTCGAATCCACCTTTGTAGGTCTGTTCTTCTTCGGCTGGGACCGTCTGGGCAAAGTCCAGCATATGGCGGTGACCTGGCTGGTGGCATTAGGGTCTAACCTGTCCGCGCTGTGGATCCTGGTGGCAAACGGCTGGATGCAGAACCCGATTGCGTCTGATTTCAACTTCGAAACCATGCGTATGGAGATGGTCAGCTTTGCCGAGCTGGTCCTGAACCCGGTTGCTCAGGTTAAATTCGTCCACACCGTGGCCTCTGGCTATGTGTGCGGCGCGATGTTCATTCTGGGCATCAGCTCCTACTATATGCTGCGTGGTCGTGACTTCGCCTTCGCTAAACGTTCCTTTGCTATCGCTGCAAGCTTCGGTATGGCTGCCATCCTCTCCGTTATCGTGCTGGGTGATGAATCCGGTTATGAAATGGGTGACGTACAGAAAACCAAGCTCGCCGCAATCGAAGCTGAATGGGAAACCCAACCGGCCCCGGCTGCCTTTACCCTGTTCGGTATTCCGGACCAGGACGCCCAGGAAAACCGCTTCGCCATTCAAATTCCTTATGCGCTGGGTATCATCGCCACCCGTTCTGTTGACAAACAGGTGACGGGTCTGAAAGAGCTGATGGAGCAGCACGAAGGCCGTATCCGTAACGGTATGAAAGCCTACGCTCTGCTGGAACAGCTGCGTGCCGGTTCTACCGACCAGGCCGTTCGTGACCAGTTCAACGACGTGAAGAAAGATCTGGGCTACGGTCTGCTGCTGAAACGCTATACCCCGAACGTCTCCGACGCGACGGAAGCGCAGATCCAGATGGCAACCAAAGACTCTATTCCACGCGTAGCGCCACTCTACTTTGCATTCCGTATCATGGTAGGCTGCGGCATCATCATGCTGCTGATCATTGCGGCGTCCTTCTGGTCTGTGATTCGTAACCGCATCGGCGAGAAAAAATGGCTGCTGCGTACGGCGTTGTATGCTATCCCGCTGCCGTGGATCGCAATTGAGTCCGGCTGGTTTGTTGCGGAGTATGGACGTCAGCCATGGGCGATTGGTGAGGTGCTGCCAACGGCGGTGGCCAACTCCTCGCTGACAGCAGGCGATCTGATCTTCTCAATGCTGCTGATCTGTGGTCTCTACACCCTGTTCCTGGTGGCTGAACTGTTCCTGATGTTCAAGTTCGCGCGCCTTGGCCCAAGCAGCCTGAAAACCGGTCGCTATCACTACGAGCAGTCCGGTGTGACTACTCAGCCGGCACGCTAAGACAGGAGTCATCAAATGATCGATTATGAAGTATTGCGTTTTATCTGGTGGCTGTTGATCGGTGTTCTGCTGATCGGTTTTGCTGTCACGGATGGTTTCGACATGGGGGTGGGGATGCTCACCCGTTTCCTCGGTCGTAATGACACCGAGCGTCGAATCATGATCAACTCCATCGCCCCGCACTGGGACGGTAACCAGGTGTGGCTGATCACCGCAGGCGGCGCGCTGTTTGCTGCCTGGCCGATGGTTTACGCGGCTGCGTTCTCCGGTTTCTACGTGGCGATGATTCTGGTTCTGGCGTCTTTATTCTTCCGTCCGGTAGGTTTCGACTACCGTTCCAAGATTGAAGACACCCGCTGGCGTAACATGTGGGACTGGGGCATCTTCATTGGTAGCTTCGTTCCACCGCTGGTGATTGGTGTGGCATTCGGTAACCTGCTGCAGGGTGTACCGTTCCACATGGACGAGTACATGCGTCTTTACTACACCGGTAACTTCTTCCAGCTGCTGAATCCGTTTGGTCTGCTGGCAGGCGTAGTCAGTGTGGCGATGATCATCACCCAGGGCGCAACCTATCTGCAGATGCGTACTGTTGGTGAGCTGCATCTGCGTTCTCGTGCAACGGCTCAGGTTGCTGCCCTGATCACGCTGGTCTGCTTCGCGCTGGCAGGTGTTTGGGTGGTCTACGGTATTGATGGTTACGTGGTGACGTCTGCCATTAACCACGTCGCGCCGTCTAACCCGCTGACCAAAGAAGTGGCGCGTGAGGCCGGTGCATGGCTGGTGAACTTCAACGCGATGCCTGTGCTGTGGGCTATTCCGGCGTTGGGTGTGTTGCTGCCGCTGCTGACGGTTCTGACGTCTCGTCTGGAAAAAGGCGCTCTGGCGTTCGTGTTCTCATCACTGACGCTGGCGTGCATCATCCTGACTGCAGGTATCGCTATGTTCCCATTCGTAATGCCATCCAGCACCATGCTGAATGCTAGCCTGACCATGTGGGATGCAACCTCCAGTCATATGACGCTGAACTTAATGACTTATGTTGCTTGCGTGTTCGTTCCGATTGTTCTGGCCTACACCATCTGGTGTTACTGGAAAATGTTCGGTCGTATCACTAAAGAACATATCGAAAGCAACACCCACTCTATGTACTAAGTAAGGAGCTGAATATGTGGTATTTCGCATGGATTTTAGGGACGCTTCTTGCCTGTGCTTTTGGTGTCATCACTGCCCTGGCGCTTGAGCACGTTGAAGCGACCAAAGCGGGTGAAGAAAAACACTAATGAAGATTATCGCAACGTTATATGCGGTAATGGATAAGCGCCCGTTACGGGCGCTTTCTTTAGTGATGGCATTACTGCTGGCAGGGTGTATCTTCTGGGACCCTTCGCGTTTTGCAGCGAAGACCAGCGAGCTTGAGATCTGGCACGGCTTTCTCATTATGTGGGCGGTGTGCGCAGGTGTGATCCACGGCGTAGGCTTTCGTCCGAAAGCGATTCACTGGCAGGGCATTTTCTGCCCGCTTATCGCCGATATCGTGCTGCTTGCTGGATTGATTTTCTTCTTCTTCTGAATAAGAAATGTCCGTTAACCATATGGGCTTACCCGAGCCCATAAAAATTTACTCTCCGTTTACTTTCTCCCATTCCAAACCATCATTCCCGCGCGTATAGTAGCGAAGTTTAAAGCATAAACTTTTGTTGCATTACCGGGATGTAAAGTGAATACAACGCTGTTTCGATGGCCGGTTCGTGTCTATTACGAAGATACCGATGCCGGTGGTGTGGTTTACCACGCCAGCTACGTTGCTTTTTATGAACGGGCACGCACAGAGATGCTGCGCCATCATCACTTTAGTCAACAGGTACTGTTGGCTGAGCGAGTTGCCTTTGTGGTACGCAAGATGACGCTTGAGTATTTTGCGCCTGCCAGACTCGACGATATGCTCGAAGTCCAAACTGAAATTACATCAATGCGCGGAACCTCGCTGGTTTTCACGCAGCGGATAGTCAATGCAGAGAACACCGTACTGAACTCAGCTGAAGTACTGATTGTCTGTGTTGATCCAACCATAATGAAGCCTCGTGCGCTTCCTAAGTCTATTGTCGCGGAGTTTAAGCAGTGACTGACATGAATATCCTTGATTTGTTCCTGAAGGCAAGCCTTCTGGTTAAACTTATCATGCTGATTTTGATTGGTTTTTCAATCGCATCCTGGGCCATCATCATCCAGAGAACGCGTATTCTCAATGCGGCTGGCCGTGAAGCGGAAGCGTTTGAAGATAAGTTCTGGTCGGGTATCGAACTGTCCCGTCTGTATCAGGAAAGTCAGGGTCGTCGCGACAGTCTCGCTGGCTCCGAACAAATTTTCTACAGCGGATTCAAAGAGTTTGCCCGTCTGCACCGTGCGAACAGCCACGCGCCTGAAGCGGTGGTGGAAGGAGCCTCGCGTGCGATGCGTATCTCCATGAACCGCGAGCTGGAAAATCTTGAAACGCACATTCCTTTCCTGGGAACGGTGGGTTCCATCAGCCCGTATATCGGCCTGTTTGGTACGGTGTGGGGGATCATGCACGCCTTTATCGCGCTGGGCGCAGTGAAGCAGGCGACGTTGCAGATGGTTGCACCGGGTATTGCAGAAGCACTGATTGCAACCGCTATCGGTCTGTTTGCGGCAATCCCGGCGGTTATGGCTTACAACCGTCTGAACCAGCGCGTGAATAAACTGGAACTGAACTACGACAACTTCATGGAAGAGTTCACCGCGATTCTGCACCGTCAGGCGTTTACCAGCACCGAGAGCAACAAGGGGTAAACCATGGCCAGATCGCGTGGACGAGGTCGTCGCGAGCTCAAGTCCGAAATCAATATCGTTCCGCTGCTGGACGTACTGCTGGTGTTGCTGCTGATCTTTATGGCGACAGCGCCCATCATTACCCAGAGCGTGGAAGTTGATCTGCCGGATGCGACAGAATCACAGGCGGTAAGCACCAATGACGATCCTCCGGTCATCATTGAGGTTTCCGGCGTAGGGCAATACAGCGTCGTGGTAGAGAAAGATCGTATGGATCAGCTACCGCCGGAGCAGGTGATTGCTGAAGCGCAACGACGCCTGGAGTCAAATCCGAAAACGGTCTTCTTAATCGGTGGTGCGAAAGACGTGCCTTACGATGAAATTATTAAAGCGCTGAACTTGCTACATAGTGCGGGTGTTAAGTCTGTCGGCTTAATGACTCAGCCTATTTGATCATCCGCGTAGTTTTTGGGAACCGATAGTGTCAAAGGCAACCGAACAGAACGACAAGCTTAAGCGAGCGATAATCGTCTCCGCAGTGCTGCATGTGATCCTTTTTGCAGGGCTGATCTGGAGTTCGTTCGACGAGCATATTGATGCATCAGCGGGCGGCGGTGGCGGTTCTTCTATCGACGCCGTCATGGTGGATCCCGGTGCGGTCGTGCAGAACTATAACCGTCAGCAACAGCAGCAGGCGAGTGCAAAACGGGCTGAAGAGCAGCGAGAAAAACAGGCGCAACAGCAAGCGGAGGAACTGCGTGAAAAGCAGGCCGCCGAGCAGGAACGTCTGAAGCAGCTTGAGAAAGAACGTTTGCAGGCGCA
Source organism: Enterobacter sp. T1-1 (assembly GCF_000710795.1). Taxonomy (NCBI): domain Bacteria; kingdom Pseudomonadati; phylum Pseudomonadota; class Gammaproteobacteria; order Enterobacterales; family Enterobacteriaceae; genus Enterobacter; species Enterobacter sp. T1-1. The sequence continues at coordinate 17,790 of NZ_JALW01000057.1, forward strand.
GGAAGCCGCGAAAGAGCAGGCAGAACAGCAGAAGCAAGCCGAAGAGGCCGCGAAGAAAGCCCAGGAACAGCAAAAGCAGGCGGAAGAGGCGGCAGCGAAAGCCGCAGCGGATGCCAAAGCACAGGCTGATGCCCAGGCGAAATTAGCGGCAGAAGCGGCGAAGAAAGCCGCTGCCGACGCCCAGAAGAAAGCGGAAGCGGAAGCCGCGAAGAAAGCCGCCGCTGATGCTCAGAAGAAAGCGGAAGCAGAAGCCGCGAAAAAAGCCGCTGCTGATGCTCAGAAGAAAGCGGAAGCCGAAGCTGCGAAAAAAGCGGCTCAGGAAGCCGAGAAGAAAGCGGCTGCCGAGGCTGCGAAGAAAGCCGCTGCTGCCGAGAAAGCTGCCGCAGAAAAAGCCGCCGCTGCTGAAAAAGCGGCTGCGGAGAAGAAAGCTGCCGCCGAGAAAGCGGCTGCCGACAAAAAAGCTGCAGCTGAGAAGGCTGCTGCCGATAAAAAAGCGGCTGCTGAAAAAGCTGCAGCGAAAAAGGCTGCTGCAGAGAAAGCCGCGGCCGCTGCGGGCGTTGACGATCTGCTGGGCGATCTCAGTTCCGGTAAGAATGCGCCGAAAACAGGCGGTGGGGCGAAAGGGAGTGGTCAGCCGTCTAAAGACAGCGGTACTTCGGGTGCCAACGGTGGTGCGACGGGGGCGGATATCAGCGCTTACGCTAAGCAGATTCAGGTGGCTATTCAGAGTCGCCTGTTTGATGCAGGCCTTTATCAGGGTAAACAGTGCGTGCTGCATATCAACCTTGCGCCAGACGGCCGGTTGAAAAATGTGACGTCTGAAGGGGGCGATCCTGCGCTTTGTCAGGCAGCATTGGCCGCAGCAAGATCGGCGAACATTCCTAAACCGCCTAGTGAGGCTGTTTATGAAAAGATAAAAGATGCCAAACTGGACTTTAAGCTGTAATCGACTCTCCTTACGGAAGTATGGAAAACAGTCTATTGTCGTAACCAGGGTTTAGTAGTTTTGTCTATTTGGGTTTGTTAACATTCTGCTAAATTATCGTGGGTAAGGTTACCCAGATAAGGGAGATATGATGAAGCAGGCATTACGTGTAGCATTTAGTTTCTTAATGCTGTGGGCAGCTGTACTGCACGCAGAAGTACGTATCGAGATCACCCAGGGGGTGGACTCGGCACGCCCAATCGGTGTAGTTCCATTCCAGTGGGCTGGCCCTGGTGCGGCGCCTGAAGATGCCGGCGGCATCGTGGCTGCTGACCTGCGTAACAGCGGTAAATTCAACCCGTTAGATCGTTCTCGTCTGCCTCAGCAGCCGGGTAGCGCGCAGGAAGTTCAGCCTGCCGCGTGGTCTGCACTGGGCATTGATGCCGTGGTTGTGGGTCAGGTTACCCCTAACCCGGACGGCTCTTACAACGTGGCCTGGCAGCTGGTGGATACCGGCGGTGCACCGGGTACCGTTCTGGCTCAGAACTCTTACAAGGTCACTAAACAGTACCTGCGCTATGCGGCTCACGCTGCCAGCGATGCGGTATTCGAAAAACTGACCGGTATTAAAGGTGCGTTCCGTACCCGTATCGCCTATGTGGTACAGACCAACGGCGGCCAGTTCCCGTATGAGCTGCGCGTCTCTGACTACGACGGTTACAACCAGTTCCTGGTGAAACGCTCTTCTCAGCCGCTGATGTCTCCAGCCTGGTCTCCGGACGGATCTAAACTGGCCTACGTGACCTTCGAAAGCGGTCGTTCTGCGCTGGTTATCCAGACGCTGGCTAACGGTGCTGTTCGTCAGGTGGCGTCGTTCCCACGTCACAACGGTGCGCCTTCGTTCTCGCCGGACGGCTCTAAGCTGGCCTTTGCGCTGTCCAAAACCGGTAGCCTGAACCTGTACGTGATGGACATTGGTTCTGGTCAGATCCGTCAGGTGACGGATGGTCGCAGCAACAACACGGAACCATCATGGTTCCCGGACAGCCAGAACCTGGCGTTTACCTCTGACCAGGCAGGCCGTCCACAAATCTATAAAGTGAACATCAACGGCGGTGCTCCGCAGCGTATCACCTGGGAAGGCTCTCAGAACCAGAACGCAGATGTGAGCAGCGACGGTAAATTTATGGTAATGGTCAGCTCCAACGGTGGGCAGCAGCACATTGCCAAACAAGATCTGGTAGCGGGTGGCGTCCAAGTTCTGTCGTCAACGTTCCTGGATGAAACGCCAAGTCTGGCACCTAACGGCACTATGGTAATCTACAGCTCTTCTCAGGGGATGGGATCTGTGCTGAATCTGGTTTCTACAGATGGGCGTTTCAAAGCGCGTATTCCGGCAACTGATGGACAGGTAAAATCCCCTGCCTGGTCGCCGTATCTGTAAATAATAATTAATTGATTACTAAAGGAATCATAGAAATGCAACTGAACAAAGTGCTGAAGGGGCTGATGATCGCTCTGCCTGTAATGGCAATCGCAGCGTGTTCTTCTAACAAGAACGCCAGCAATGACCAGAGCGGCGAAGGCATGATGGGTGCCGGCACCGGTATGGACGCGAACGGCAATGGCAACATGTCCTCTGAAGAGCAAGCGCGTCTTCAGATGCAGCAGCTGCAGCAGAACAACATCGTTTACTTCGATCTGGATAAATACGACATCCGTTCTGACTTCGCTGCGATGCTGGATGCTCACGCTAACTTCCTGCGTAGCAACCCGTCTTACAAAGTCACCGTAGAAGGTCACGCGGACGAACGTGGTACTCCAGAGTACAACATCTCCCTGGGTGAACGTCGTGCTAACGCTGTTAAAATGTACCTGCAGGGTAAAGGCGTTTCTGCTGACCAGATCTCCATCGTTTCTTACGGTAAAGAAAAACCTGCAGTACTGGGTCATGACGAAGCGGCGTACGCCAAAAACCGTCGTGCCGTACTGGTTTACTAAGAGAATTGCATGAGCAGTAACTTCAGACATCATCTGTTGAGTCTGTCGTTACTGGTTGGAATAGCGGCCCCCTGGGTCGCTTTTGCTCAGGCACCAATCAGTAGTGTCGGCTCAGGCTCGGTGGAAGACCGGGTCACTCAACTCGAGCGTATCTCTAACGCTCACAGTCAGCTTTTAACCCAACTCCAGCAACAACTTTCCGATAACCAAACTGATATCGACTCCCTCCGTGGTCAGATTCAGGAGAGCCAGTATCAGCTTAACCAGGTTGTGGAACGTCAAAAGCAGATCTTGCTGCAGATTGATAGCCTGAGCAGCGGGGGGGCAGCAGCGCAACCAGCAGCGGGCGATCAAAGCGGAGCGGCCACAAACGCGCCAGCGCCTTCAGCCGATGCCTCTGCTGCGACAGGGGCGCCTGTGCAGAGCGGTGACGCGAACACGGATTACAACGCGGCCATTGCACTGGTACAGGATAAATCGCGCCAGGATGATGCTATCGTTGCGTTTCAGAACTTCGTTAAGAAGTACCCGGATTCCACTTACCAGCCAAACGCAAATTACTGGCTGGGTCAGTTGAATTACAACAAGGGTAAAAAAGACGATGCGGCGTTTTATTTCGCTTCTGTGGTGAAAAATTACCCGAAATCGCCAAAAGCGCCTGATGCGATGTTTAAGGTCGGCGTGATCATGCAGGACAAAGGTGACACTGCGAAAGCCAAAGCGGTTTATCAGCAGGTGGTTGCAAAATTCCCGGGCACGGAAGGGGCCAAACAGGCGCAAAAACGTCTAAGTTCGATGGGATGATTATCGCATGACCAGAAATCGCGTTATTTCTGGTCGTGCAGCATGATTACTAAGCAGTTAAGTGATCTTCATCGAAATTTTTGTTGCGCAGAATTCTTAAATCAGTAATATATGCCGCCGTTGCCACGGGATATCAAACAACGTGAAAGCAGCGTAAAAGTGGGTCGTTAGCTCAGTTGGTAGAGCAGTTGACTTTTAATCAATTGGTCGCAGGTTCGAATCCTGCACGACCCACCACTTAAAGCAGTTCCGGCAGTACAGAGTGGGTGATTAGCTCAGTTGGTAGA
>NZ_JALW01000058.1:0-36824 GCF_000710795.1 Enterobacter sp. T1-1
AAGTGAGGTGCGGGCTGATGCCCTCACCCCAGCCCTCTCCCACGGGAGAGGGTGCAAACATGTTTATTTGGCGTCGATAAACACAATCTTCAGCACAAACAGCAGCGCCACAATGATGACGCACGGGCTGAGGTCGCGGAAACGACCAGTGCCAATCTTCATCACGCAGTAAGAGATAAAGCCCAGCGCGATACCTTCAGTAATAGAGAAACTGAACGGCATCATTACCGCGGTAATAAACGCCGGTACCGCTTCGGTTAAATCATCCCACTTCACGCGCGACAGGCTGGAGGTCATCAGTACCCCCACGTAAATCAGCGCACCGGCAGCCGCATACGGTGGAACCATGCCAGCCAGTGGAGAAAGGAAGATCACCAGCAGGAACAGAATACCCACCACTACCGCGGTCAGACCGGTACGGCCCCCTACGGAGACACCGGAAGAAGACTCAATGTAAGCGGTAACAGAAGAGGTTCCGATAAAAGCACCGCTGACAGAGGAGATGCTGTCCACAAACAGCGCCTGCTTCATGCGCGGGAATTTACCTTTCTCATCCGCCAGACCCGCTTTGTCGGTCACGCCGATCAGCGTGCCGGACGAGTCAAACAGGTTCACCAGCATAAAGGAGAAAATCACCCCCGCCAGGCCCAGATTCAGGGAACCCGCCAGATCAACATGACCAATAACGGTAGAGACGCTCGGTGGTGCGGAGACAATGCCGTTATAGTGAACGTCACCCAGCATCCAGCCCAGCAGGGTGGTCACTACGATGGACACCAGCACCGCCGCATGAATATTGCGGGAAGCGAGGATCGCGATGATAAAGAAGCCCAGCACGCCCAGCAGCACGTTATGGGAGGTCAGGTGACCGATGCTGACCAACGTCTCCGGGTTAGCGACGATAACACCGGCATTTTTCAGCCCCATCATACCGATGAACAGACCGATACCGCTGGTGATACCCACGCGCAGGCTGACAGGAATGTTAGCAATCATCCAGTAACGCACGCGGAAAATAGTCAGCAGCAGCAGACCAACCGCGCCCCAGAAGATAGCGCCCATGCCGACTTGCCACGGCAGCCCCATCGCCTGAACTACCACGAACGCAAAGAATGCGTTAAGCCCCATCGCCGGAGCCAGCGCAACCGGCAGGTTAGCGAATACGCCCATCAGAATGCTGCCAAGTGCAGCGATCAGGCAGGTGGTTACGAAGACGGCGCTGGTATCCATGCCAGCAACGCCCAGAATTTGTGGGTTAACAAAAACGATATAGACCATCGTCAGGAAGGTGGTAAAACCGGCGATCACTTCGGTGCGTGCCGTTGTGCCGTGCTCGCGCAGTTTAAACACGCGCTCAAGCAGACCCTGACCCGATGTCTGGGTTGTGTGTTGTTGACTCATCATCAATTTCCGAACAAGGAGGGAAAATTCGTCGCTATCCTATACCAAAATGCGACAATAGTGGCGGTTACGAGATACTTTTTTCATTGATTTTGCTTATACGGCAACGATTGCGTCTCGTTGAACTGCAGTACGTAAACGTTAAACTTGTAAAAAGGGAAAGGCATGTCCGGAATTGAAGCGGTATTTTTCGACTGCGACGGTACGCTGGTCGACAGTGAGGTCATTTGTTCCCGCGCGTATGTCGCCATGTTCCAGGAATTTGGTATTACGCTCGATCTCGACGAGGTGTTCAAACGCTTTAAGGGCGTGAAGCTGTACGAGATCATCGACATCATTAACGCCGAACACGGTGTGGATCTGGCAAAAACGGATCTGGAACCGGTGTACCGCGCCGAGGTCGCACGCCTGTTCGATTCTGAGCTGGAGGTCATTGCTGGCGCAAACGCGCTGCTGGATGCCATGACGGTACCGATTTGCGTGGTATCTAACGGACCGGTCAGCAAAATGCAGCACTCGCTGGGTAAGCTTGAGATGCTGCACCACTTCCCGGAAAAATTGTTCAGCGGCTACGATATTCAACGCTGGAAGCCAGATCCTGCGCTGATGTTCCATGCGGCAAACGCGATGAACGTCAACGTAGAGAACTGTATTCTGGTGGATGACTCGTCCGCGGGCGCGCAGTCGGGCATTGATGCAGGAATGGAAGTGTTTTATTTCTGTGCCGACCCGCACAACAAGCCGATCGATCATCCAAAAGTGACGACCTTTACCGATCTGGCGCAGTTGCCGGAATTGTGGAAGGCGCGCGGGTGGAATATTACACGATAGGTTTTTGTAGGCCCGGTAAGCGCAGCGCCACCGGGCATTTTAACCACTAATTACTCTTTCGGATCTTTACCCGCCAGCAGCTTGTCCAGTTCGTCGCCGCCCACGTGACGGAAGTCCTGACCTTTCACGAAGTAGAAAATGTATTCGCAAATGTTCTGGCAGCGGTCGCCGATACGCTCGATAGAGCGCGCGCAGAACAGGGCGGTCAGTACGCTTGGGATCGTACGTGAATCTTCCATCATGTAGGTCATCAGCTGGCGTACGATGCCTTCATACTCCTGGTCGACTTTCTTGTCTTCACGGTATATACGTACCGCTTCATCCAGATCCATACGCGCAAAGGCATCCAGCACGTCGTGCAGCATCTGCACCGTGTGGCGGCCCAGCGACTCCAGGCTTACCAGCAGCGGCTGGTGCTGCTGAGAGAATTTCTCCAGCGCGGTGCGGCAGATTTTATCCGCAACGTCACCGATACGTTCCAGCTCGGCGATGGTTTTGATGATGGCCATCACCAGACGCAGGTCGCTCGCCGTCGGCTGACGCTTGGCGATGATGCGCACACACGCTTCGTCAATCGCCACTTCCATCATGTTGACGTTTTTATCGCCTTCGATAACGCGCTTCGCCAGTTCGCTGTCCTGGTTATGCATCGCCGTGATCGCATCAGAAAGCTGTTGCTCGACCATGCCACCCATGGTCATGACCTGAGTGCGAATACTTTCCAGCTCTGCGTTGAACTGGCCGGAAATGTGTTTATTAAGATTGAGATTGTCCATAGCGCGCTCCTGAATCAACCGTAACGACCGGTGATATAGTCTTCTGTTTGCTTTTTAGCGGGCTTGGTGAACAGATCGTCCGTGTTACTGAACTCAATCAACTCGCCCAGGTACATAAATGCCGTGTGGTCGGAGCAACGCGCAGCCTGCTGCATGTTGTGGGTCACGATAACCACGGTGTAATCCTGCTTCAGCTCGGTGATCAGCTCTTCGATACGACCGGTGGAGATCGGGTCCAGCGCTGAACACGGCTCATCCAGCAGCAACACTTCCGGGCGGATCGCGATTCCACGCGCAATGCACAGACGCTGCTGCTGCCCGCCGGAGAGAGAGTAACCGCTCTGGTGCAACTTATCTTTGGTTTCGTTCCATAATGCGGCCTTGGTCAACGCCCACTGCACGCGCTCGTCCATATCGGCACGGGAGAGCTTTTCAAACAGGCGTACGCCAAACGCGATGTTGTCGTATATCGACATCGGGAACGGCGTCGGTTTCTGGAAAACCATGCCCACTTTCGCGCGCAGCAGGGCGATATCCTGAGCCTGGGTCAGAATGTTTTCACCGTCCAGGATGATTTCGCCTTCGGCACGCTGCTCTGGATAGAGCGAGTACATTTTGTTAAAGGTGCGCAGCAGCGTGGATTTACCACAGCCGGACGGACCGATGAATGCCGTTACCTGGTTCTTCGCGATATCCAGGTTGATATTCTTCAGGGCATGGAATTTGCCGTAGTAGAAGTTCAAATCACGAACCTGAATCTTACCCGGGGCAGTATCAACCATACTCATTGACTCATTTCCTCATTCGGCGCCGCGAGCTGCCGCGCCGTAAAAATTTAACCGTGTTTCTTCTTCGCGAAAATGACGCGCGCCAGAATGTTCAGCAACAGTACGCAAAGGGTGATGATCAGCACCCCGGCCCAGGCCAGCTGCTGCCATTCCGCGAATGGGCTCATCGCAAATTTAAAGATCGTCACCGGCAGGTTGGCGATCGGCTGCATCATGTCCGTGCTCCAGAACTGGTTGGAGAGGGCGGTAAACAGCAGCGGTGCCGTTTCACCCGCGATACGGGCAATGGCCAGCAGAATACCGGTCATGATCCCGGAGACAGAGGCTTTAAGCGTAATCGCAGAGATCATTTTCCACTTTGGTGTACCCAGCGCATACGCCGCTTCACGCAGACTGTCCGGCACCAGTTTGAGCATGTTCTCGGTGGTACGAATGACGATAGGCACCTGCAGCAGCGCCAGCGCAATCACACCCGCCCAGCCGGAGAAGTGTTCCATTTGTGCCACAACAATGGTGTAAACAAACAGACCCACCACAATAGACGGCGCAGAGAGCAGAATGTCGTTAATGAAACGAATCACTTCTGCGAGCCAGGATTTACGGCCATATTCCGCCAGATAGATACCCGCCATGATGCCAAGCGGCGTACCGAATACCGTCGCCCACAGGATCAGCAATCCGCTGCCTGCCAGGGCGTTCGCCAGTCCACCACCCGCCGTGTTCGGCGGCGGCGTCATTTCGGTGAACAGCGCCAGAGACATGCCGTCGATACCGCGAACCACGGTAGAGAAGAGGATCCAGATCAGCCAGAACAGACCAAAGGCCATCGTCGCCATCGAGAGCGTCAGTGCGATACGGTTTTTAAAACGACGCTTCGCCTGCATTTTGCGGCGGGATTCCGCAAGCTGAGCAGTGCTTTGCATTTCGAGAGTTGCCATTAGCGTGCCCCCTCATTTTTCGCGAGACGCAGGATCATCAGCTTGGAGATCGCCAGTACGATGAAGGTAATCACGAACAGGATCAGACCCAGCTCCATCAACGCCGCCACGTGCAGCCCGGATTCCGCTTCGGCGAATTCGTTCGCCAGTGCGGAGGTAATACTGTTACCCGGCATATAGAGCGAGGCACTGTCGAGCTGGTAGGTGTTACCGATGATAAAGGTCACCGCCATGGTCTCACCCAACGCACGCCCTAAGCCCAGCATCACGCCCCCGATCACCCCATTTTTGGTGAACGGAAGAACGATACGCCAGATCACTTCCCAGGTGGTGCAGCCAATGCCGTAAGCCGACTCTTTCATCATCACCGGGGTTTGTTCGAACACATCACGCATAACTGCCGCAATGTACGGAATAATCATGATGGCGAGGATCACACCAGCCGCCAGAATACCGATACCGAATGCCGGGCCGGAGAACAGCGCCCCCACAAACGGAATAGCGGAAAGAACATTACCCACCGGCTCCTGGAAATACGTGGCAAACAGTGGCGCAAAGATAAACAGACCCCACATGCCGTACACGATACTTGGAATGGCCGCCAGCAGTTCAATGGCGATACCCAGCGGGCGTCGCAGCCAGCCCGGTGCCAGTTCCGTCAGGAACAGGGCGATACCAAAGCTTACCGGAACTGCAATCAGCAGGGCGATGAACGAGGTGACCAGCGTGCCGTAAATCGGCACCAGCGCACCGTAGATATCATTCGGCGCGTCCCACTCTTTGGTCCACAGGAAGGAGAAACCGAATTTCTGAATGCTCGGCCAGGAGGAGAAAATCAGAGACACGATAATGCCGCCCAGCAGCAATAGCACAATCAGCGCAGCCAGTTTCACCAGCGCGCTGAAAATCATGTCACCTTTTTTACCCGGAGGGTTAAATGCAGGCTTGGTTGCAGCCATAAATTACTCTTCTGTTTGAGACGTTTTTACGAATATGCCCGGTGGCGCTGACGCTTACCGGGCCTACAGCGTTAACCGTAGGGCGGGTAAGCGTAGCGCCACCCGCCATCTTCGTTAAATATATCCTGTTAGTACAGCGCTTTACCGCTGCTGTCTTTCACGTTGGTTTTCCATGCAGCACGAATCTGCTCAACCACGCTGTCTGGCAGGCTGGCATAATCCAGGTCATTAGCCTGTTTGCCGCCGTTTTTGTATGCCCAGTCGAAGAACTTCAGCACTTCTGCGCCCTGCTCAGGTTTCTTCTGCTCTTTGTGAACCAGAATGAAGGTGGTAGAGGTGATTGGCCACGCGTCTTCACCTTTCTGGTTAGTCAGGTCCTGAGCGAAGGATTTGCTCCAGTCAGCGCCTTTTGCAGCGTTGGCAAAGTTCTCTTCAGTCGGGCTGACAGGTTTGCCATCAGCAGAAACCAGTTTGGTGTAGGACAGGTTGTTCTGCTTGGCGTACGCATATTCTACGTAACCGATAGAACCCGGCAGACGCTGTACGAACGCGGCGATACCGTCGTTCCCTTTACCGCCCAGACCGGTTGGCCAGTTAACGGTAGAGCCGGAACCGACTTTAGATTTCCACTCTTCATTCACCTTCGCCAGGTAGCTGGTGAAGACGAAAGAGGTACCAGAACCATCCGCGCGGCGAACCACGGCGATGTTCTGAGAAGGCAGCTTCAGGCCAGGGTTGAGCTTAGCGATGGCTTCGTCATCCCATTTTTTGATTTTGCCCAGGTAGATATCACCCAGGGTTTTGCCGTCCAGCACCAGCTCACCCGACTTCACGCCCGGCAGATTGATCGCCAGAACCACACCACCGATTACGGTCGGGAACTGGAACAGGCCTTCCTGAGCCAGTTTGTCATCAGACAGCGGAGCGTCGGATGCGCCGAAATCAACGGTGTTTGCGGTAATTTGTTTCACGCCACCGGAGGAGCCGATACCCTGATAGTTAACCTTGTTACCGGTTTCTTTCTGGTAGGTATCCGCCCATTTGGCATACACCGGCGCAGGGAAGGTTGCACCAGCGCCAGTCAGGCTTGCTTCTGCGAATACAGAGAAAGCGCTCAGAGATAAGGTCGCGGCGACAACAGTTGCGACAGTGGTACGCATAACTTTCATAATGTCTCCTGCAAGGATTTCGTAAATCATTGTTTAAGTGGCTACGATGAGCAAAATAGGACAAACAGGTGACAGATAAATGTACGAATTATGACAGTTTTATGACAATGGAAATTTAGCTTAAAAAGCAGCGAAATATTCCTGATTTATCATCATGTTAGCCACAATCATGACAACAACTTTTCAGAAATATTTTCTTTATGTGACACTGAAAAAAGTAGCTGAAGATGGCAGATTGTCATAAATAAAAACGCGAATGCGTTGATTAAAAACAAACCAGGCAGGGTAAAAAAGCTCCACCCGAAGGTGGAGCCTGGAGGGATTATTCTACGGTGACCGATTTCGCCAGGTTACGCGGCTGGTCAACGTCGGTGCCTTTGATCAGCGCAACGTGGTAAGCCAGCAACTGCAGCGGCACGGTGTAGAAGATAGGGGCAATAACCTCTTCTACGTGCGGCATCTCGATGATGTGCATGTTGTCGCTGCTGGCAAAACCGGCGTCCTTATCAGCGAAGACGTACAGTACACCACCGCGGGCGCGAACTTCTTCAATGTTGGACTTCAGTTTTTCCAGCAGTTCGTTGTTAGGTGCCACAACGATAACCGGCATATCCGCGTCAATCAGCGCCAGCGGGCCGTGTTTTAGCTCGCCTGCCGCGTAGGCTTCAGCGTGGATGTAGGAGATCTCTTTCAGCTTCAGCGCGCCTTCCAGCGCAATAGGGTACTGGTCGCCACGGCCGAGGAACAGGGCGTGATGCTTGTCAGAGAAATCTTCAGCCAGGGCTTCAATGCGCTTATCCTGAGACAACATCTGCTCAATACGGCTTGGCAGTGCCTGCAGACCATGAACGATGTCATGCTCAACAGAAGCATCCAGCCCTTTCAGACGCGCCAGTTTCGCCACCAGCATCAGCAGAACCGTCAGCTGCGTGGTAAACGCTTTGGTGGAGGCCACGCCGATTTCAGTGCCCGCTTTGGTCATCAGCGCCAGATCGGATTCACGCACCAGCGATGAGCCCGGCACGTTACAGATAGCCAGCGATCCCAGGTAACCCAGCTCTTTAGAGAGACGCAGCGCCGCCAGAGTATCTGCCGTTTCGCCAGACTGAGAAAGGGTGATCATCAGGCTGTTACGACGCACGGCGGATTTGCGGTAGCGGAATTCAGAGGCGATTTCCACATCGCACGGCACGCCAGCCAGCGATTCAAACCAGTAGCGAGAGACCATCCCGGAGTTGTAGGAGGTACCGCAGGCCACAATCTGAATGTGCTCAACCTTGCTGAGGAGCTCGTTTGCGTTGGCACCCAGTTCGCTCAGGTCCACTTCACCGTGGCTGATACGACCGGTCAGGGTGTTTTTGATGGCGTTTGGCTGCTCGTAAATCTCTTTCTGCATGTAGTGACGGTAAGCGCCTTTGTCGCCTGCGTCGTACTGCAGATTGGATTCAATTTCAGGACGTTTCACCTGCTCGCCTTTGGTATCGAATACCGTCACGCTGCGGCGAGTCACTTCTGCGATATCACCCTCTTCCAGGAAGATAAAGCGGCGGGTGACCGGCAGGAGCGCCAGTTGGTCAGAAGCGATAAAGTTTTCGCCCATGCCCATACCGATAACCATTGGACTACCGGAACGCGCCGCCAGCAGGGTGGACGGATCGCGGGAGTCCATGATCACCGTACCGTACGCACCGCGCAGCTGTGGGATTGCGCGCAGCACCGCGTCACGTAGCGTGCCGCCCTGTGCCAGCTCCCAGTGCACCAGGTGCGCAATCACTTCGGTATCGGTTTCAGAAACGAAGGTATAGCCGCGCGCTTTCAGTTCTTCGCGCAGCGGTTCGTGGTTTTCGATAATGCCGTTATGCACGACCACGATGTGTTCAGACACATGTGGGTGCGCGTTGCCTTCAGACGGTTCGCCGTGTGTCGCCCAGCGGGTATGCGCAATACCGGTGCCACCGTGCAGCGGGTGTTCTTCCGCGGCCTGGGCCAGCATCTGCACTTTACCGAGGCGACGCAGACGGGTCATATGACCTTCTGCATTCACCACTGCCAGACCGGCAGAGTCGTAGCCACGGTATTCCAGACGACGTAAACCTTCGAGAAGGATTTCAGCAATATCACGCTGCGCAACTGCGCCAACAATTCCACACATAGTTAGATTTCCTGATTATGGCGTTATGCCATGCGTTGTCGCTGACCTGTATTTGCCCTTTCCGGGCACCCCGAGCCTTGTAGAGAGTGGGGTTATTGTTATGGGTACTGCTTGTGGGGGGAGGATTATATTATCCCCTCACCCCGGCCCTCTCCCCAAAGGGGCGAGGGAGAAAAACACCGCACCGAACGATCCCCTCTCCCTTTGGGGAGAGGGTTAGGGTGAGGGGTAAATCCGTTACTTCTTCTTCACAGGGCGTTTCCAGCCCTGCTTGTGCACCTGCGGCACACGGCTTAATACCAGTTCGTTTTCGGCGATATCGCGCGTAACGGTTGTCCCGGCGGCAATCGTTACGCCGTTACCCACGGTAACAGGCGCCACCAGCTGAGTGTCGGAACCGACAAACACATCATCACCGATGATGGTTTTAAACTTATTCGCGCCGTCATAGTTGCAGGTAATCGTTCCTGCGCCAATATTCACGTTGTCGCCAATTTCTGCATCGCCCAGATAGGTCAAATGACCGGCTTTAGAGCCTTTACCCAGACGCGCTTTTTTCATCTCAACGAAGTTTCCAACATGTGAGCCTTCCAGCAGCTCAGCCCCCGGGCGCAGACGCGCGAACGGCCCAATAGTGCATGCCGCGTCAAGACGGGCATCTTCCACCACGCTGTATGGGCTAATTTCGCAATCGTCACCGATGACGCTGTTTTTGATCACACAGCCCGCACCAATTTTGACGCGGTTGCCCAGCGTGACGTTACCTTCCAGGATAACGTTAGTATCAATTTCAACATCGCGCCCATGCGCTAACGTTCCACGCAGATCGAAACGCGCCGGATCGCGCAGCATCACGCCGGCCAGCAGCAGTTTTTCGGCCTGTTCGGACTGATAAACACGCTCCAGACGGGAAAGCTGAAGGCGGTTATTCACCCCTTCGGTTTCGCTGATACGCGCCGGGTGAACCGCCGCAATCTCACGCCCTTCCTGGTACGCCATCGCAATGATGTCGGTGATGTAGTATTCACCCTGCGCGTTGTTGTTGTTGAGCTTAGACAGCCAGCGCTTCATGTCCGCGCCGTTAGCCATCAGGATACCGGTGTTGATCTCCTGAATCTGGCGCTGTGCTTCGCTGGCGTCTTTATGTTCAACGATACCCGTGACGTTGCCGTTTTCACGGGTGATGCGGCCGTAGCCGGTCGGATCGTCCAGCACGACGGTTAATAAACCGATACCGCCCTGCGGTTTGGCTTCACGCAGGCGAGTCAATGTGTCGATGGAGATCAGCGGAACATCGCCGTAGAGCATCAGAATGTCTTCGTCATCGGCAAAGAACGGTGCTGCCTGCTGCATTGCGTGACCGGTCCCCAGCTGTTCAGCCTGAAGCACCCAGTTGAGCTTGTCATCGCTCAGCGTCTTTTTAAGCAGATCGCCGCCGTGGCCATAGACCAGGTGAACCTGGCGAGCGCCCAATTCATTTGCTGCATCAATGACATGCTGCACCATTGGCTTTCCTGCCAGTGTATGAAGCACTTTAGGCAGATCGGAATACATGCGGGTACCTTTGCCTGCGGCAAGGATCACCACGCTCATCGCACTGTTTGACATACGCATCCTGACGGTAGTTTGAGTGAGAAGTAAAAACGTTTGGTGCTTAAAATTCTACATCTTTTTCGTCATGAATTAAGGACGAAAAAAAAGCCAGCCTGGTATCCAGACTGGCTTTTGTGCTTTTCAAGCCGGTGTTACATCGCTTTTTTGGTCAACTCGATAACGCGCAGTTTGGCGATCGCTTTGGCCAGCTCCGCAGACGCCTGAGCGTAATCCACGTCACCATGAGAGCTGCTAATGTGCTCTTCAGCCTTACGCTTCGATTCCAGGGCTCGCGCTTCGTCGAGATCCTGGCCACGAATAGCGGTATCGGCCAGAACGGTCACACTGCCAGGCTGCACTTCAAGAATGCCGCCGGACAGATAGATAAACTCTTCGTGACCGAACTGTTTAACGATGCGGATCATACCAGGCTTAATGGCGGTGAGCAGCGGTGCGTGACCCGGGAAGATACCCAGTTCACCTTCACTACCCGTTACCTGGATTTTCTCGACCAGACCAGAGAACATTTGTTGCTCTGCGCTGACGACGTCCAGGTGGTAAGTCATTGCCATATCACCCTCCGATTAAGGCGTTAAAGTTTTTTGGCTTTTTCCACAGCTTCTTCGATGGAACCAACCATGTAGAACGCCTGCTCTGGCAGGTGATCGTATTCGCCTTCCATGATGCCTTTAAAGCCACGGATGGTGTCTTTCAGGGAAACGTATTTACCTGGAGAACCGGTGAATACTTCTGCAACGAAGAACGGCTGGGACAGGAAGCGCTGGATCTTACGCGCACGTGCTACCACCAGTTTGTCTTCTTCAGACAGTTCATCCATACCCAGGATGGCGATGATGTCTTTCAGTTCCTGGTAACGCTGCAGCAGGGACTGTACGCCACGCGCGGTGTCGTAGTGTTCCTGACCAACAACCAGTGGATCCAGCTGACGGCTGGTGGAGTCCAGCGGGTCAACGGCCGGGTAGATACCCAGAGACGCGATCTGACGGCTCAGTACCACGGTTGCATCTAAGTGCGCAAAGGTGGTTGCTGGTGATGGGTCAGTCAAGTCATCCGCAGGTACATATACCGCCTGAACGGAGGTGATAGAACCGGTTTTGGTAGAGGTGATACGTTCCTGAAGAACACCCATCTCTTCCGCCAGCGTAGGCTGATAACCTACCGCTGAAGGCATACGACCCAGCAGTGCAGATACTTCAGTACCGGCCAGGGTGTAACGGTAGATGTTATCAACGAACAGCAGAACGTCACGGCCTTCGTCACGGAACTTCTCAGCCATCGTCAGACCAGTCAGCGCAACGCGCAGACGGTTTCCTGGTGGCTCGTTCATCTGGCCGTAAACCAGGGATACTTTGTCCAGAACGTTGGAGTCGGTCATTTCGTGGTAGAAGTCGTTACCCTCACGAGTACGTTCACCTACGCCCGCAAATACGGAGTAACCGGAGTGCTCGATCGCGATGTTACGGATCAGCTCCATCATGTTTACGGTTTTACCTACACCCGCACCACCGAACAGACCAACTTTACCGCCCTTCGCAAACGGACACATCAGGTCGATAACTTTGATACCGGTTTCCAGCAGTTCCTGAGAGCTGGACAGCTCTTCGTAGGAAGGTGCCGCGCGGTGGATAGCCCAACGCTCTTCTTCACCGATGTCGCCTTTCATGTCGATTGGCTGACCCAATACGTTCATGATACGACCCAGTGTTGCTTTACCTACCGGGACTTCGATCGGGTGCTCAAGGTCTTTAACTTCCAGACCACGACGCAGACCGTCGGAAGAACCCATCGCGATGGTACGCACGATACCGCCGCCGAGCTGCTGCTGAACTTCCAGCACCAGGCTCTCGTTACCATTCTGTACCTCAAGCGCGTCGTACACGCGTGGTACGGCGTCCTGAGGGAACTCGACGTCCACCACGGCGCCGATTACCTGGACAATCTTTCCAGTAGCCATCTTGAATCCTCTACGTAATTCGTAAACCTGGTTAAACCGCGGCGGCCCCCGAGACGATCTCGGTGAGTTCCTGAGTAATGCTGGCCTGACGAGCTTTGTTGTAAACCAACTGCAGCTCTTTAATCAGGCTGCCGCCATTATCGGTCGCGGCTTTCATCGCCACCATTCGTGCGGCCTGCTCGCTGGCCAGGTTTTCTACAACGCCCTGATAAACCTGAGATTCAACGTAACGACGCAGCAGGGTATCCAGCAGCGGTTTCGGATCGGGTTCATACAGGTAATCCCAGGCTTTCTGTTTCAGCTCGTCATCTTCTGAAGCCGGTAAAGGCAGCATCTGAGTGAGCGTTGGCACCTGAGACATGGTGTTAATAAATTTGTTGCTGACAACGTACAGTCTGTCCAGACGGCCTTCATCATAGGCCTGCAACATCACTTTAACCGGGCCGATCAGTTCGGACAGGGACGGGTTATCACCCATACCGGTCACCTGAGCGACAATGTTGCCACCAACGGAGTTAAAGAAAGAGACGCCTTTAGAGCCGATCAATGCGAGATCGCACTGAACGCCTTTATCGGACCAGCCTTTCATATCCGCCAGCAGTTTTTTGAACAGGTTAATGTTCAAGCCGCCACACAGACCACGGTCGGTCGACACCACCAGGTAGCCCACGCGCTTAACGTCGCGTTCTTCCAGGTAAGGGTGCTTATATTCCAGATTACCGTTTGCAAGGTGACCAATCACTTTGCGCATGGTTTCTGCATAAGGACGGCTGGCCGCCATGCGATCCTGCGATTTACGCATTTTGGAAGCGGCGACCATCTCCATCGCTTTAGTGATCTTTTGCGTGTTCTGGACGCTTGCGATCTTACTACGTATCTCTTTTGCGCCGGCCATGAGCTTCTCCTCAATGCCAGGCGGCTTGTCCTGAGACAAGCCGCCGGACGATTACCAGGATTGGGTTGCTTTGAAGGAATCGAGGATAGCTTTCAGCTTGCCTTCGATTTCGTCGTTATAGCCACCGGTCTGGTTGATCTCTTGCATCAGCGGAGCGTGATCACGGTCGACGTAAGCCAGCAGAGCGGCTTCGAAGCTACCGATTTTCGCCAGTTCCACATCTTCGAGGTAACCGCGTTCAGCCGCGAACAGTACCAGGCCCTGCTGAGCAACAGACATTGGTGCGTACTGTTTCTGCTTCAGCAGCTCGGTCACTTTCTGACCGTGGCTCAGCTGTTTACGGGTTGCTTCGTCCAGATCGGATGCGAACTGAGAGAACGCAGCCAGTTCACGATACTGTGCCAGCGCGGTACGGATACCACCGGACAGTTTCTTGATGATCTTGGTCTGAGCAGCACCACCTACACGGGATACGGAGATACCCGGGTTAACCGCCGGACGAATACCGGAGTTAAACAGGTTGGTTTCCAGGAAGATCTGACCATCGGTAATGGAGATTACGTTGGTCGGAACGAACGCAGAAACGTCACCCGCCTGGGTTTCAATGATCGGCAGCGCGGTCAGAGAGCCCGTTTTACCCTTCACTTCACCTTTGGTGAAGTTCTCGACGTATTCCGCGTTAACGCGGGAAGCACGCTCCAGCAGACGAGAGTGGAGGTAGAATACGTCGCCAGGGAACGCTTCACGTCCTGGTGGACGACGGAGCAGCAGGGAAACCTGACGATAAGCAACAGCCTGTTTAGACAGGTCATCGTATACGATCAGTGCATCTTCACCGCGATCACGGAAGTATTCACCCATTGCACAACCGGCGTATGGCGCCAGGTATTGCAGTGCAGCAGATTCAGAAGCGGTAGCCACAACAACGATGGTGTTAGACAGCGCGCCGTGCTCTTCCAGTTTACGAACCACGTTAGAAATGGTGGACGCTTTCTGGCCGATAGCCACGTACACACATTTGATGCCGGAGTCACGCTGGTTGATGATGGCATCGATAGCCATCGCGGTTTTACCGGTCTGACGGTCACCGATGATCAGTTCACGCTGACCACGACCGATTGGGATCATGGCATCAACGGACTTATAACCCGTCTGAACAGGCTGATCTACGGACTGACGGTCGATAACGCCCGGTGCGATAACTTCGATTGGAGAGAAGCCATCGTGCTCAACCGGACCTTTACCGTCGATTGGTGCACCCAGGGTGTTAACAACACGACCCAGCAGGCCACGGCCAACCGGAACTTCCAGAATACGGCCAGTACACTTAACCTTCATGCCTTCGGCGAGGTCAGCGTATGGACCCATCACAACTGCACCTACGGAGTCGCGCTCCAGGTTCAGTGCGATAGCGTAACGGTTACCCGGCAGGGAAATCATCTCACCCTGCATACAATCGGCCAGGCCGTGGATGCGGATAACACCGTCACTTACAGAAACAATAGTACCTTCGTTATGAGCTTCGCTCACAACATTGAACTGAGCAATGCGCTGCTTGATCAGTTCGCTGATTTCGGTGGAATTCAGTTGCATGCTCCAGTCCCCTTAAGACTGCAAGACGTCTGCAAGGCGCTCAAGACGGCCGCGTACGCTGCCATCAATGACCATATCACCCGAGCGGATGATTACGCCTGCCATTACAGACTTATCGATTTTGCAATTCAGCTTAACTTTGCGTGACAGACGTTTTTCCATCGCGGCGGTAATTTTCGCAAGCTGTTCATGACTCAGTTCAGTCGCAGAAGTTACTTCAACTTCAGCAGTAGCTTCACTAAGGGCACGTAAGTGCTCAAACTGCTCGAGAACATCCGGGAGCACACGGAGACGACCATTTTCTGCCATTACCTTAATCAGGTTCTGGCCGTTGGCATCCAGTTGCTCTCCGCACACGGCGATGAACGACGCGGCGAGGGTTTCAGGTGCTAATGCACCAGAAAGCAACTCGGCCATTTGTTCGTTTTTCGTCACCTCAGCGGCAAACGCCAGCATATTCTGCCAGCGATCGACATTTTGGTGTTCGACAGCAAAGTCAAAAGCTGCTTTGGCGTAGGGGCGAGCTACCGTAACAAATTCAGACATCAGCCCCTCCCTCCTTACAGTTCAGCGACAAGTTTGTCCACGATGTCGCTGTTAGCAGCTTCATCCACGGAACGTTCGATGATCTTCTCGGCGCCAGCAACAGCCAGAATCGCAACCTGCTTACGCAGTTCTTCACGAGCACGTTTACGCTCAGCTTCAATTTCAGCCTGAGCCTGTGTCACGATCTTAGTACGTTCCTGTTCTGCTTCAGCTTTGGCTTCGTCCAGGATCTGAGAACGGCGTTTGTTAGCCTGTTCGATGATTACCTGAGCTTCCGCTTTCGCTTTTTTCAGCTGGTCTGTCGCGTTGGCCTGTGCAAGGTCCAAATCTTTCTTTGCACGTTCTGCAGAAGCCAGACCGTCAGCAATTTCTTTCTGACGTTTTTCGATGGCAGCCATTAAAGGCGGCCATACATACTTCATGCAGAACCAGACAAAGATAATAAACGCGATGGCCTGGCCGAGGATTGTTGCGTTCATGTTCACAGCACAATACCTCTTAAATTTCTGTGGCTTGGGGTTTTAAAACAACTACTACGCGACAGCAAACATCACGTACAGACCCAGACCTACAGCGATCATTGGGATAGCATCCACCAGACCCATAACGATAAAGAACTGAGTACGCAGCAGAGGAATCAGATCAGGTTGACGCGCAGCGCCTTCCAGGAATTTGCCCCCGAGGATGCCGATACCGATCGCAGCACCGATAGCCGCCAGACCCATCATCACAGCGGCAGCCATGTACAGCAGATCCATATTCAGGTTTTCCATGACAGTCTCCAGTTTGTTTCAATTAAAACGTAGTAGTGTTGGTAAAAAATCAGTGCTCTTCAGACGCCATCGACAGATAGACGATCGTCAGAACCATGAAGATAAAGGCTTGCAGCGTAATGATCAGGATGTGGAAAATGGCCCACGGCACATTCAGAACCCACTGTGACCACCACGGCAGAAGACCCGCGATCAGAATGAAAATCAGCTCACCCGCATACATGTTGCCGAACAGTCGCAGACCCAGTGAAACAGGTTTGGACAGCAGGCTAACGCCTTCCAGGATCAGGTTGACCGGAATAAACGCCCAGTGGTTGAACGGCTGCAAGGTAAGCTCTTTCACAAAGCCGCTTACGCCTTTCATTTTGATGCTGTAGAAAAGAATCAGGATAAACACGCCCAGCGCCATCGACAGGGTGATGTTCACGTCAGCAGACGGAACCACGCGCAGAGCAGGCAGACCGAAGACATGCTCGCCAATCCACGGCAGGAAATCGATAGGCAGAAGGTCCATCAGGTTCATCAGGAAGACCCACACGAACACGGTCAGTGCCAGTGGGGCAATCAGCTTGCTCTTACCATGGTACATGTCTTTCACGCTGCCATGGACGAAGCCGATGATCATCTCAACGAACGTCTGGAATTTCCCTGGAACACCGCTGGTCGCCTTTTTAGCAACACCGCGGAACATGGCCAGGAACAGAAGACCCAAAACCACCGAGAAGAACATGGAGTCGATGTTGATCGTCCAGAAGGTGGCCGGGGGGTTATGCGGATCCACCAGCGAGAATGTACGCAGGTCCAGCTGAAGGTTTTTCAGATGGTGACCTATGTAATCCTGCGGCGTCATATTTTCTGAAGCCATGATGCCTTTTACCCTTTGTTATTGATTACAGCTGGAGCCAGAACTTGTACCACCAGCACCAAAACCCACGTAGCTATCAGCGGCATGAATACCACTTTCAAAACCGCCAGCGCCATCACCAGTAGAGCAAAGGTCAGCAACACCTTACACACTTCGCCGAGGGCGAAGGACCAGGCCACGCGGCCTTTGGCAGGTGTATGCGCCTGATGACGCCAGGCAAAAATCATAAACAACACGTTTGGCAGCACAACCGCCAAACCCCCGCACACGGCGGAGATGCCCCAGAAGGGGTCTTTGAGGCTAAACAGCAGTCCACTTGCTATCACAGCCAGAAACTGAATGAACAGAAGCTTACGAGCAACGTTTCTACTCAAGAGCGACACAGACATCACGTTTTTACTCCTGCTCCCTTCGAGGTATGCCGCGTGTCGTATAAAACGTCCTTTAAGGCTCAGAGTCAAGCATCAAAAAGCGGTCAAATTATACGGTGCGCACCCGTGATTTCAAACATTAAGTAGCGAAAAGGTGAATAAATGTTTAAATATTTTTCCCCGCCGCTATTTTTCAACTTTTGATGAAAGCCCCGACCTTCGAGCAAAACTGCAAACAGCGCGAAAACGTTGACTACAAAGCGTGCACGAGATCACAAAATACACATTTGCGATAAGGTTGTATTTATCAAACTCGTAAATCGCTTAATTTCATCTTTCTGAAATTAAAGATAAAATGTCGCAACTATTTTCAAAACAGCCCCGTATACAATAAAAACCTTTTATTGACATTCTTAATAAATATTTAACATTGCATTCTGGTTGCTGCTTTCCACTTTTAGCAGGCTGATATTTTCGTGGTTGATTATCTTCAGGGTGAACAATGGTGAGGAAGTTAACCATTAGAAAACCCTTAGTAAAAACACGGTTAAATTCTCTCCGGCAAAATCCGTTGTGTTGTGCTGTTTTTTAACACTGACAGAACAGCACAAATTCCACATTTTTTATTAAATTTTTAAAAATTGTTTGGCTTAATTATCACCAGATGACGTTCGCCTTCGAGCTGAGGAATCTGTAATTTCTCAATGGACTCGACGGCAAAACCGTCCGGAAGCTGTACAATTTCATCGCCGGGCAACTGCCCTTTCAGCGCATAAAAACGGCCATTCTCTGCCGGTAAGTGCTTACACCAGCTCACCATGTCATTAAGCGAAGCAAACGCACGGCTGATAACCCCGTCGAACGGTGGCTCTGCCGGGAACTCCTCTACCCTGCTTTGCACAGGCGTGATGTTCTCAAGCTTCAGCTCATGCTGTACCTGGCGCAAAAAACGCACGCGCTTGCCAAGGCTATCCAGCAGCGTGAAATGGCTTTCCGGGCGGACAATTGACAGGGGAATACCCGGCAGGCCAGGACCCGTGCCCACATCGATAAAGCGCTCACCGTTCAGGTACGGCGCAACCACAATGCTATCGAGAATATGGCGAATCAGCATCTCGTTGGGGTCGCGTACGGAGGTGAGGTTGTACGCTTTATTCCATTTGTTCAGCATATCGACATAGGCCACCAGCTGATTTTTCTGGTGATCGGTGAGCGAAATACCTGCCTGATCCAGCAGACGAGAGAGTTTATTGAGCACGGTGAATACCTGTTGAGAGACTTAAGTGGCGGGTGGCGCTTCGCTAACCCGCCCTACGGAGTTCTGTAGGCCCGGTAAGCGCAGCGCCACCGGGCTAATTACACATATTACGCGCTGCGGCGCAGCATGCCCTGCTTTTTCAGCCACACCAGCAGAATCGAAATCGCTGCTGGGGTAACGCCCGAGATGCGGGAGGCCTGGCCGATCGACACCGGTTTGTGATCGTTCAGTTTGGCGATCACCTCGTTGGACAGCCCCGTCACCTGACGATAGTCCAGCATTTCCGGCAGCAGCGTGTTTTCGTTACGCTGCTGCTTTTCGATCTCATCCTGCTGACGCGCGATGTAACCTTCGTATTTAACCTGGATCTCAACCTGCTCTGCCGCTTCAGCGTCTTCAAGACCCGGGGCAAAGGCGGTGAGTTTCACCAGATTCTCATAGGTCACTTCCGGGCGACGCAGCAGATCTTCACCGCTGGCTTCGCGCGAGAGCGGCGCAGTTAAGTGAGCGTTCACTTCCGCAGCGGTTTCAGCCTGCGGATTAACCCAGGTCGTTTTCAGGCGCTGACGTTCCTGCTCAATGCGCTCCAGTTTCTCGTTGAAGCGCGCCCAGCGTTCGTCATCCACCAGACCCAGCTCACGACCCATTTCGGTCAGACGCAGGTCAGCGTTATCTTCGCGCAGCATCAGGCGATATTCCGCGCGAGAGGTAAACATACGGTACGGTTCTTTGGTGCCCAGCGTGCAGAGATCGTCGACCAGCACGCCCAGATAAGCCTGAGAACGAGCCGGAGCCCAGCCCTCTTTCTCGGCAGAGAAACGGGCGGCGTTCAGACCGGCCAGCAGGCCCTGTGCAGCAGCTTCTTCGTAACCGGTGGTGCCGTTAATCTGACCAGCGAAGAACAGACCGTGGATGAATTTGCTCTCCAGGGTTGGCTTCAGGTCACGCGGATCGAAGAAATCGTACTCAATAGCGTAGCCAGGGCGAACGATTTTCGCATTCTCCATCCCCTGCATTGAGCGAACAATTTGCATCTGCACATCGAACGGCAGGCTGGTGGAGATGCCGTTCGGATAGATTTCGTTCGAGGTCAGCCCTTCTGGCTCCAGGAAGATCTGGTGCTGGTTACGATCGGCAAAGCGCATGACTTTGTCTTCGATCGACGGGCAATAGCGTGGGCCGATCCCTTCGATCACGCCGGCGTACATTGGGCTGCGATCGAGGTTATTGCGGATCACGTCATGGGTTTTTTCGTTGGTATGCGTGATATAGCACGGTACCTGCTGCGGATGCTGCGCTGCATTGCCCATGAACGAGAAGACCGGCATTGGGTTATCGCCGTGCTGTTGTGCCAGCACGCTGAAATCAATGGTGCGCGCATCAATACGCGGTGGAGTACCGGTTTTCAGACGGCTGACACGCAGCGGCAGTTCACGCAGACGGCGTGACAATGGGATAGATGGCGGATCGCCAGCACGTCCGCCGCTGTAATTATCCAGACCGATATGGATCTTACCGTCCAGGAATGTCCCGACGGTCAGAACAACCGCTTTGGCACGGAATTTGAGCCCCATCTGGGTAACTGCGCCAACGACACGATCGTTCTCCACGATAAGATCTTCCACTGCCTGCTGGAAGATCATCAGGTTCGGCTGGTTCTCCAGGGCGGTACGCACCGCCTGACGATAAAGCACGCGGTCTGCCTGAGCGCGGGTCGCACGCACAGCGGGGCCTTTACTGGCGTTTAGTATCCTAAACTGAATGCCTGCGTGATCGATCGCTTTCGCCATCAGGCCGCCAAGTGCATCCACTTCTTTTACCAGGTGTCCTTTCCCAATGCCGCCAATCGCCGGATTACAGGACATTTGTCCCAGCGTGTCGATATTGTGTGTCAAAAGCAGGGTCTGCTGACCCATTCGCGCTGCGGCCATTGCGGCCTCAGTGCCTGCGTGACCCCCGCCAATGATGATGACGTCAAAAGGATCCTGATAAAACATGGTGGTCTGCCTCGCGTAAAGCGGTATGAAAATGGATTGAAGCCCGGGCCGTGGATTCTACTCAACTTTAGTCTTTCGAGAAAGCATTGGGATCCTGGGCTATTAAAAAGAAGATCTTTTTATTTAGAGATCTGTTCTATTGTGATCTCTTATTAGGATCGCGGACCTTTGTGGATAAGTCCGATCTCATAAAGAAGATCATGGAGTTAGAAAGGATCGTTTGCTGTGAATGATCGGTGATCCTGGCCCGTATAAGCTGGGATCAGATCGCGACTTTATACACAGGGCAAAAACGACTTCAACGTTGTTCTTTGGATAACTACTGCTTAATACGAGCTTTTAACCAGAGTTATCCACATCTGTTCGCGCGATCTTTAATCGTTTTTGAGTAAATTTTTCCATTCACCCAGCCAGATCTCAGCCGGATCCTCCGGAATATCATGATCGAGGATGTTGATCTTCAGCGTTTCACCCACCTGTTTTGCTCCGCAGGCGGTGACAGCGGCTTCGACTTTTTCTATAGCACCGCAGAAGGTGTCATATTCACGGCTGCCAATACCCACTGCGCCAAAACGCACGTTTGACAGGTCTGGCTGCTGTTCCTGCAGTTCGTCATATAAAGGTTGCAGGTTATCCGGTAGATCGCCTGCGCCATGCGTGGAGGTGATCACCAGCCAGACCCCATCAGTCGGGAGATCTTCAAGCAAAGGCCCGTGCAGCGTTTGTGTGGAAAATCCCGCATCCTCCAGCTTCTCAGCCAGATGTTCCGCTACATATTCCGCGCCGCCAAGGGTGCTGCCACTGATAAGGGTAATGTCCGCCATTGATCGCTCGCTCAGATAAAGAGGGGGCCATTGTACGCTGTGAACGGGCTGGGATCTACCTGTGGAAAATGTGGGTATGGATTTGCCCGATCAGGGGCGAATGGTACGCATGATCGGGTTTTGCAGGGAGATCAACGTCTCGGTGGACTGAATTTCATCGATTGTTTGGATCTTGTTGATAAGTACCTGCTGCAGGGCATCTATGGATCGACACATCACCTTGATAAAGATGCTGTAGTGGCCGGTGGTGTAGTACGCCTCTGTGACTTCATCGAGCGCGTTCAGCTTCGCCAGCGCGGAAGGATAATCTTTTGCGCTTTTAAGAATAATGCCAATAAAGCAGCAGACGTCATAACCCAGCTGTTTTGGGCTGACATCGATACGTGCCCCGGTAATGATCCCCGCCTGTTTCATCTTCTCTACACGAACATGAATCGTCCCCGGGCTGACGCCAAACTGCTTCGCCAGTTCGGCATAGGCGGTACGGGCATTGGCCATTAACGCCTCCAGGATGCCGCGGTCCAGATTATCGATCTGATAATTTTCCATAGCTTTTTCTTATGAAGATTAATGAATCACTCTATTCTAGCGTTAAATTTTAACGAATCAAAAGTGAAGGTGGCTTTTTGTTGTTTGATTATTGAATTGAATGCCTTTTCTGTTGCTTAATCAATACCAACAGGACGCAGGAGTATAAATAATGAAAACCGCTTATATCGCAAAACAACGCCAGATCAGTTTCGTTAAATCCCATTTTTCCCGCCAGCTGGAAGAGAAGCTGGGTCTGATTGAAGTTCAGGCACCGATTCTCAGCCGCGTGGGTGATGGGACGCAGGATAACTTGTCCGGATGCGAAAAAGCGGTGCAGGTGAAAGTGAAAACACTGCCAGACGCCCAGTTCGAAGTGGTTCATTCCCTCGCGAAGTGGAAGCGTCAAACCCTGGGACAGCACGACTTCAGCGCGGGCGAAGGACTCTACACGCACATGAAAGCCCTCCGCCCCGATGAAGACCGCCTGTCTGCCATTCACTCTGTTTACGTTGACCAGTGGGACTGGGAGCGCGTAATGGGTGATGGCGAGCGCCATGTCGGCACGCTGAAATCCACCGTTGAGGCGATCTACGCCGGGATCAAAGCGACCGAAGCGGCCGTAAGCAAAGAGTTTGGTTTGGCACCGTTCCTGCCGGAATCGATCCACTTTGTTCACAGCCAGGAGTTGCTGAGTCGTTTCCCGGATCTGGATGCTAAAGGTCGTGAACGTGCGATCGCTAAAGAACTGGGTGCCGTCTTCCTGATGGGGATCGGCGGTAAGCTGTCGGATGGTAAACGTCATGATGTTCGTGCACCGGATTATGATGACTGGAGCACCATGAGCGAGGGCGAATTTGCTGGTCTGAACGGCGATATTCTGGTCTGGAACCCGGTGCTGGAAGATGCGTTTGAACTCTCCTCAATGGGGATCCGCGTGGATGCTGATGCGCTGAAACGCCAGCTGGCGGTGACCGGTGATGAAGATCGTCTCACGCTGGAATGGCACCAGGCGCTGCTGCGCGGTGAGATGCCGCAGACCATTGGCGGCGGCATCGGCCAGTCCCGTCTGACCATGCTGCTGCTGCAACTGTCGCATATTGGTCAGGTGCAGTGTGGTGTCTGGCCGCAGCAGGTACGTGAAAGCGTCAGCTCGCTTCTGTAATTAACGCTGCCAGCGCCTGAGCAGGCGGCTACGCAACCCGGTATCAAAGCGCCAGATATGATCGAAGATGCGCATGATGCCGGGTTTTCCATGGGCGGACATCGCCACTGCGTGGAAACGGTGCTGATGCACCCGCTGTAACTCCTTCACTTTATTCAACACGTCATCCGGCAGCCGCTGGGCAATAAAATCGGAAATCACCACCGCGTCAGCGTCGTACCAGTCGCCGCCCTGCATACGTTCCACAATGCTGCGAAAACAGCTGGCCAGATCGGTACCGCCGCGAAAACGCTGGCTTAAAAAGCGGATCGCCTGCTCAATACCCTGCTGATGGGTCAGCTCATAGCTGACCACTTCGCTGGAAAAGAGCATGATAAAGCAGCGACGCCGGTCAGCGAGCGCCACGCGCATCAGCGCCAGGCAGAACGCTTTGGCACACTGTTCGTTGAAACCGCCCATCGATCCAGATGTATCCACACAAACGATAAATGGGCCGCGCGGTTGCTCATCAAAATCCTGATGGACCACCGGACGTTGACTGATTTTTTCGCGCCAGGCTTCGCCATGCAGGCGATAGGTCAGAAGCTGTTTTTCCACCAGCCGACGATAAAACTCATATTCCAGCTCGGTCATCCCGAGCGTGCTCAGCTCCGTAGGCAGCAGCCGTAAAATGTCATCGCTTTGCTGGAGCCCATCCACCTGTTCCGGCACGGTGGCCGGTTCCCGCACCAGGGTGCGGAAGGTTTCCATCGGGGCATCCTTCTTTGGGACCGATTTAGCCTCCCTTGAGCGACCCAGCTGTTCCGCAAGCTTCATCAGCTCGGGCTGCTGCGCCAGGAAATCACCATACCGGACAATCAGCTGATAATCCCCACGCCTGATTTGGCCTGCACTCATATCCCAGAGACGTCCGGCGGCGTTTTCATTTTCTACCAGTACCTGCTCCAGCTGACCGCTTAAGGTCATGCGTTCCTGAACTTCGCTGAGCAATTGTTCACGCTCTTCATCCAGCAGCTGCTGGTTCAGCGTCGTGGCCTGAACCACAAGACTGAGACGCCAGCGCTGTAAAAAGAGTGTGTGTAAGGCGGGGGTGAAGGTGGCGTTATCGGTGACCAGCGCCCGGGCCTGGCTGGCAAACGGGGAGTGTACTTTATCGAGTAACGTCAGGGTTTGCGGGATCTGAACAATAAACTGCGACGTGGAAAGCCGCTGGCACTGCTGATAGCAGGCCACCTCTTCGGTTAACTCC
The DNA here is from genome assembly GCF_000710795.1 of Enterobacter sp. T1-1. NCBI lineage: Bacteria > Pseudomonadati > Pseudomonadota > Gammaproteobacteria > Enterobacterales > Enterobacteriaceae > Enterobacter > Enterobacter sp. T1-1. The sequence continues at coordinate 24,647 of NZ_JALW01000058.1, forward strand.
TGTGGCACTTCGGTCTCTTTAAACCGCTGTCGCAGGTTGTCCCGCCAGCGCGGGAGATCGTCCGTCATCGCTTTTTTTAGCTTCGGGAATTTTTCAAAAAAAGCCGCCAGCTGAGGAGACGCCAGAAGAGTAATAATCACCTCTTCGATCAACCCATCTTCGCTGACGGCCAGCATGACGTTAAGCGTATCCAGCGTTAGCATTGACGAGCCTGTTTGATCTGCGCGCTCACATCCTGCAGGCTGGCTTCAATGCGACCTAACCAGTCGCTGTGAATAAAGAGGCACTTTTGCTGTTCGCTGAAGCGCGTATGCTGCTGATGCCATTCGGTATCCAGCGCCTCCAGCTGCTGCGTGATCTCTTCCGGAATGCTGTCAGAGGCGCTTCCCGGGAGGGCAAGGCGTGACCCCTGCAGGCTTACGTCGCGGATCACCAGGTGCTGACTGCTGTCCACTTCCATATTCAGCGGCTGCGCAAAGCCTATACCGTTAAGCTTACCGCGGATCTCTCCTCCCTTATCAAGCCACTGGGCCAGCGCGTCACGCTCAAGCGTAATGTGCACCACCTGCATGTCATGGAGTTTAAGCGGCTGCTGGAGAAGCAGCGTCAGCGTTGGGCTGGTCAGCTCAGCGGGCAGTTCGTAGTGCGGTTTACGGGCGAACATGCCGCCAAGACGGTTCACCTTCAGCGCGGTTTTATCACTTTGCTGCTGCTGTAGCTGAATGCGCCGTTGGGCTATCGCCCCAAGCTGGTTGAGCATTGATTGCTGGCCCCAGGCGTGTCCGGTCATCAATATTTCAAGCTGCTGCTGCATCAGATTCATCCCTTCGGCATCGTGCCAGAGGCAGTCTTTCAGCAGGATAAGATCGATAGGGGCAACCGCGTCGCGCCCGCTGAACAGGGCGCTGGCCTGCAGCAGACGAATTGCTTTTTTCCAGCGACGGTCGGAAACATAGGGTGCAGAAGGAAGGAGATCGAGCTGCTGACGGAGCTGGTAGATCAACTCAAAGACCGCGTCCGGCAGTGTGATTTTGCCGATATCCACCTGCCACTGCTGATACTCCTCGTCCGTGACCTGCAGTGAAGCGGCTACCGGGTTTTCATTTTCATCCTGCTGGCTGGTCAGCATGGAGCGGAAGTTCGATTTATCCTGCACTTTGTCCAGCCACAGGCGGATCAGCATGCGGTCATACAGCGCTTCAAGGCTGCTGTCGGCCTCGGGAAGTTCGTTCGAGGCGGCCACCAGCAGGCGCATCGGGATTTTCTCTTCGCTGGCGCCGTTACGGAACCGGCGTTCGTTAATCGCCGTGAGCAGGGTATTCAGAATGGCCGGTCCCGCTTTCCAGATCTCATCGAGAAATACAATCTCTGCTTCCGGCAGATACCCCTCGGTAAGGCGTTGATAACGCCCCTCATCTTTCAGCGCCTGGATGGACAGCGGGCCGAAAACCTCTTCAGGGGTGGAAAAGCGGGTCATCAGGTATTCGAAGGCGCGTGCATTCTGAAAGGCAAATTTCAGCCTACGGGCAATCAGGCTTTTGGCAATGCCCGGCGGGCCAAGCAGAAATACGCTTTCACCGCTCAACGCCGCCAGTAAACAGAGGCGGATGGCGTGACTGCGTTCGAAAAGACCTTTCTCCAGTGCGCTGCTGAGACGGGAAATTCTTTCTGCTAATAAATGTGAGTGAGCCATAATAGTTTTTGCATCCTTTCGCCGTCGTGGCGGCTAATTGAAGCGAGTATAGACGTTTCAGTCAGGGCTGGTAATAGGCTGAAGTGCGGCGCAATTTTCTTTGCGCTACATTAATGCGGTTGCATTTAGGGGTTCGATTTTGCAACGAATCGTGCATACTGTGCGCTTTTTGTGGACCAAGGGAACAGGAACACATTTGTTATTTAAACGAAAAGACTAGTCTATGAGCACTGATAATAAGCAATCATTACCCGCAATTACGCTTGCGGCGATCGGGGTTGTCTACGGTGATATCGGCACCAGCCCGCTTTATACGCTTCGTGAATGTCTGTCCGGCCAGTTTGGCTTTGGTGTTGAACGCGATGCCGTATTTGGCTTCCTGTCCCTCATCTTCTGGCTGCTGATCCTGGTGGTTTCTGTTAAATACCTCTCCTTTGTGATGCGTGCAGATAACGCAGGTGAGGGGGGGATCCTGACCCTGATGTCCCTTGCGGGGCGCAACACCTCGGCCAGAATGACGTCGGTACTGGTTATTATTGGCCTGATTGGTGGCAGCTTCTTCTATGGGGAAGTGGTCATCACGCCTGCTATCTCGGTGCTTTCGGCGATTGAGGGGCTTGAGATTATCGCACCGCAGCTTGATACGTGGGTGGTTCCGCTGGCGATAATCGTTCTGACGTTGCTGTTTATTATCCAGAAGCACGGTACCGGGCTGGTGGGGAAATTGTTCGCACCGATTATGCTGGCCTGGTTCCTGATTCTGGCGGCGCTCGGTTTGCGCGGAGTTATTGGCAACCCGGAGGTTCTGCAGGCGCTGAACCCATACTGGGCTATCCATTTCTTCCTTGAATACAAAGTCGTTTCCTTCGTGGCGCTCGGCGCCGTTGTGCTCTCTATTACCGGTGTCGAAGCGCTGTATGCAGATATGGGGCACTTCGGCAAACTGCCGATTCGCGTGGCGTGGTTTTTAGTTGTCCTGCCATCGCTTGTATTGAACTACTTCGGGCAGGGGGCGCTGCTGCTGAAAAACCCGGAAGCGATTAAAAACCCCTTCTTCCTGCTGGCCCCGGATTGGGCGCTGGTGCCGATGCTTATTCTGGCCACGCTGGCCACCGTTATCGCTTCTCAGGCGGTCATTTCCGGCGTGTTCTCTCTGACGCGCCAGGCCGTGCGTCTGGGGTATCTCTCTCCCATGCGTATCATCCATACCTCAGAGATGGAGTCAGGCCAGATCTACATCCCGTTTGTTAACTGGCTGCTCTATTTTGCTGTGGTGATCGTGATCGTCAGCTTTGAGCACTCCAGCAACCTGGCCGCGGCGTACGGTATTGCGGTAACAGGCACCATGGTGCTGACATCGCTTCTTTCCACCACGGTGGCGTACCGAAACTGGCACTGGAACAAGTTCCTCGTGGCGATGATTCTGGTGGGCTTCCTGTGCATCGACGTACCGCTGTTCTCGGCAAACCTCGATAAGATTGTCTCCGGCGGCTGGCTGCCGCTGACGCTTGGTCTGTTGATGTTCATTGTGATGACCACGTGGAAAAGCGAGCGTTTCCGTTTGCTGCGTCGTATGCATGAACACGGAAACTCCCTGGAGGCGATGATTGCCTCGCTGGAGAAATCCCCACCGGTTCGCGTACCGGGCACGGCGGTGTATATGTCTCGTGCGTTGAACGTTATTCCGTTCGCATTGATGCATAACCTCAAGCACAACAAGGTGCTGCATGAGCGGGTTATCCTGCTGACCCTGCGCACCGAAGATGCACCGTATGTTCACAACGTGCGCCGTGTTCAAATTGAGCAACTATCGCCAACCTTCTGGCGCGTGGTGGCGAGCTACGGCTGGCGTGAGACGCCGAACGTGGAAGAGGTCTTCCACCGCTGCGGTCTGGAAGGCTTAAGCTGCCGCATGATGGAAACATCGTTCTTTATGTCGCATGAGTCGCTGATTATCGGTAAACGTCCGTGGTATTTGCGCCTGCGCGGCAAGCTGTATCTTATTTTGCAGCGAAACGCCCTGCGTGCGCCGGACCAGTTTGAGATCCCGCCTAACCGTGTGATCGAGCTGGGAACTCAGGTCGAGATTTAAGCTCCTTAAAATGCCGGGTGGCGCTTCGCTTACCCGGCCTACTCATACTCAATATTCCCGCCAAAATTTACGTCTCATTTCACTTAGCGAAACGTTTCGACACCGATCACAATTCTGTTACGTCATGGTGGTTTTCTGAACACTCTTAAGACTAAACTGATTTCAGCGAAACGTTTCGCTAGTGGAGCAAGAAAATGAAGAAAGGCACGGTACTCAACTCAGAAATCTCATCGGTTATTTCCCGTCTTGGGCATACCGATACGCTGGTGGTTTGCGATGCAGGCTTACCGGTTCCGCGCAACACAACCCGTATTGATATGGCGTTAACGCAGGGCGTGCCCTCGTTTATGCAGGTACTGGATGTAGTTACTGCGGAGATGCAGGTTGAGGCGGCCATTCTCGCGACGGAAATTAAACAACATAATCCGCAACTCCACGAAACGTTGCTCAATCACATTGAGCAACTGCAACAACACCAGGGAAACACCATAGAAATTCGTTACACAACGCACGAACAGTTCAAACAACAAACCGCAGACAGTCAGGCGGTGATTCGCAGCGGGGAGTGTTCCCCGTATGCGAATATCATTCTCTGTGCTGGCGTCACCTTCTGAGGCCATCATGGACGCATTACTGCAACTTAAAGGGATCGATAAATCGTTCCCGGGCGTAAAAGCCCTTTCTGGCGCGGCGCTGAACGTTTATGCCGGACGCGTAATGGCGCTGGTGGGCGAGAATGGCGCCGGCAAATCCACCATGATGAAAGTACTGACCGGTATCTATCAACGCGATGCCGGTTCACTTTTGTGGCTGGGTAAAGAGACCACCTTCAGTGGTCCAAAAGCCTCGCAGGAAGCGGGGATCGGCATTATTCATCAGGAACTGAACCTGATCCCGCAGCTCACTATTGCGGAGAACATCTTCCTTGGCCGCGAATTTGTTAACCGGTTTGGCAAAATTGACTGGAAAACGATGTATGCCGAAGCGGATAAGCTGCTGGCGAAGCTCAACCTGCGCTTCAAAAGCGACCGCCTGGTGGGCGAACTCTCCATTGGCGACCAGCAGATGGTGGAGATCGCGAAAGTGCTGAGCTTTGAGTCGAAGGTCATCATTATGGATGAACCGACGGACGCCCTGACCGATACCGAAACCGAATCCCTGTTCCGCGTCATCCGCGAGCTGAAATCGCAGGGACGTGGAATTGTCTATATCTCTCACCGTATGAAAGAGATTTTCGAGATCTGCGACGACGTTACCGTCTTCCGCGACGGGCAGTTTATTGCCGAGCGTGAAGTGGCATCGCTGACGGAAGATACGCTTATCGAAATGATGGTGGGACGCAAGCTCGAAGATCAATACCCGCACCTCGACAAAGCACCGGGTGAGATCCGCCTGAAGGTGGATAATCTCTGTGGCCCGGGCGTGGATAATGTCTCCTTTACCCTGCGCAAAGGGGAAATTCTTGGCGTGGCAGGGCTAATGGGCGCCGGCCGTACCGAGCTGATGAAAGTGCTGTACGGTGCGCTGCCGCGATCCAGCGGTTATGTCACTCTCGACGGGCATGAAGTGGTGACGCGCTCTCCGCAGGATGGCCTGGCGAATGGTATTGTTTATATCTCCGAAGACCGTAAGCGCGACGGCTTAGTGCTGGGCATGTCGGTGAAAGAGAACATGTCTCTTACCGCCCTGCGCTATTTCAGCCGCAGCGGCGGCAGCCTGAAACATAAAGATGAACAGCAGGCAGTCAGCGATTTTATCCGCCTCTTTAATGTGAAAACCCCCTCGATGGAACAGGCGATTGGCCTGCTGTCCGGCGGTAATCAACAGAAAGTGGCGATTGCACGCGGGCTGATGACGCGCCCGAAAGTGTTGATCCTTGATGAACCTACCCGCGGCGTGGACGTAGGGGCTAAAAAAGAGATCTATCAGCTGATTAACCAGTTCAAGGCCGACGGTCTGAGCATCATTCTGGTCTCTTCCGAGATGCCAGAGGTATTAGGCATGAGCGATCGCATTATCGTCATGCATGAAGGGCATCTCGGCGGTGAATTCACTCGCGAGCAGGCCACCCAGGAAGTTCTGATGGCTGCCGCTGTGGGCAAGCTTAATCGCGTGAATCAGGAGTAAGAAGATGACTACCCAGGCTGTTTCTGGTCGCCGTTATTTCACAAAGGCATGGCTGATGGAACAAAAATCGCTGATTGCCCTGCTGGTGCTGATCGCGATTGTGTCGACCATGAGCCCCAATTTCTTCACCGTTAATAACCTGTTCAATATTCTGCAGCAGACCTCCGTGAACGCCATTATGGCGGTCGGGATGACGCTGGTGATCCTGACATCGGGTATCGATCTGTCCGTCGGTTCCCTGCTGGCGCTCACCGGTGCGGTTGCTGCTTCAATCGTCGGGATTGAGGTCAACGCGCTGGTGGCCGTTGCCGCTGCGCTGGCGCTGGGTGCGGCAATTGGTGCTGTCACCGGGGTTATCGTGGCGAAAGGTCGTGTTCAGGCTTTTATTGCGACACTGGTCATGATGCTGCTGCTGCGCGGTGTCACCATGGTGTATACCAACGGCAGCCCGGTTAACACCGGCTTTACGGACAACGCCGATCTGTTTGGCTGGTTCGGTATCGGTCGCCCGCTGGGTATCCCGACGCCGGTCTGGATCATGGCCATCGTCTTCCTGGCGGCGTGGTACATGCTGCACCACACGCGTCTGGGCCGCTATATTTATGCACTGGGCGGTAACGAAGCGGCAACGCGTCTGTCCGGTATCAGCGTCAACAAAGTTAAAATTATCGTTTACTCACTGTGCGGTTTGCTGGCCTCTCTGGCGGGCATCATCGAAGTGGCGCGTCTCTCTTCCGCGCAGCCAACGGCGGGTACGGGGTATGAGCTGGATGCCATTGCGGCAGTGGTTCTGGGCGGTACGAGTCTTGCGGGCGGTAAAGGTCGCATTGTTGGGACATTGATCGGCGCACTGATTCTCGGTTTCCTGAATAATGGTTTGAATTTGTTAGGTGTTTCCTCCTATTACCAGATGATCGTTAAAGCAGTGGTGATTTTGCTGGCGGTCCTGGTAGACAACAAAAAACAGTAACTGACGACACTACAGGACATCTTAGATATGAACATGAAAAAACTGGCTACCCTGGTTTCTGCTGTCGCGCTGAGCGCAACCGTAAGTGCTAACGCTATGGCGAAAGACACCATCGCGCTGGTTATCTCCACGCTGAACAACCCGTTCTTCGTCTCCCTGAAGGATGGCGCACAGAAAGAAGCCGACAAACTGGGCTACAACCTGGTGGTGCTGGATTCACAGAACAACCCGGCGAAAGAGCTGGCTAACGTGCAGGACTTAACCGTTCGCGGCACCAAAATTCTGCTGATCAACCCAACCGATTCTGACGCGGTGGGTAACGCCGTGAAGATGGCAAACCAGGCGAAGATCCCGGTGATCACCCTGGACCGTCAGGCAACGAAAGGCGACGTTGTGAGCCACATTGCGTCTGATAACGTGCTGGGCGGTAAAATCGCGGGTGACTACATCGCGAAGAAAGCAGGTGAAGGCGCGAAAGTTATCGAACTGCAGGGTATTGCCGGTACGTCCGCTGCCCGCGAACGTGGCGAAGGTTTCCAGCAGGCGGTTGCGGCTCACAAATTTAACGTCCTGGCCAGCCAGCCTGCTGACTTCGACCGTACTAAAGGTCTGAACGTCATGCAGAACCTGCTGACCGCGCACCCAGACGTGCAGGCGGTGTTCGCACAGAACGACGAAATGGCGCTCGGCGCGCTGCGTGCCCTGCAGACTGCAGGTAAATCTGATGTGATGGTTGTCGGATTTGACGGCACACCAGATGGAGAAAAAGCGGTAAATGATGGCAAACTGGCGGCGACCATCGCTCAGCTGCCTGAGCAGATCGGCGCGACTGGCGTGCAGACTGCTGACAAAGTGCTGAAGGGCGAAAAAGTTCAGGCTAAATATCCAGTTGACCTGAAACTGGTCATCAAGCAGTAAAAAGGCGATTCAGGCAGTCGCTGGCTGCCTGAGGGACACCAATAAAGAAAAGTGTGGCATACGCCACCGGGTAACACCGGTGGCGCTCTCAGATGGACAGCTCAACCATGAAAACCGCAGGCAACCTCGTCGTCCTTGGCAGTATCAATGCCGATCACATTCTTAACCTTGAATCCTTCCCGACGCCGGGCGAAACCGTCACCGGCAACCATTATCAGGTGGCATTTGGCGGTAAAGGTGCCAACCAGGCGGTTGCAGCAGGACGCAGTGGGGCAAATATCGCGTTTATCGCCTGCACGGGTGATGACGATACCGGTGAGCGCGTGCGTAAACAGCTCGCCAGCGATAACATCGATGTTGTGCCAGTCAGCGTTGTTGCAGGGGAATCGACCGGCGTGGCGCTGATTTTCGTCAACGCGGAAGGTGAGAATGTCATCGGTATTCATGCCGGCGCGAATGCCCGTCTTACGACGGACCGCGTTGAAGCACAGCGCGAGCTTATCGCTAATGCCGACGCGTTACTGATGCAGCTGGAATCGCCCGTAGAAAGCGTACTGGCGGCCGCTGACATTGCGCATCAAAATCATACCACTGTCGTACTTAATCCTGCGCCTGCCCGTGTATTATCAGACGAACTGCTGGCGCGGGTGGACATCATTACACCGAACGAAACCGAAGCAGAAAAACTGACGGGCATTGGTGTTGAAAATGATGATGACGCAGCACGTGCCGCGAAAGCGCTGCACGATAAAGGCATCGGCACCGTTATCATTACCCTCGGTAGCCGCGGCGTGTGGGCAAGCGTAAACGGCGAAGGCCGTCGCGTGCCGGGCTTTAAGGTCAAGGCGATTGACACTATCGCGGCAGGCGATACGTTTAACGGAGCATTGGTGACAGCGCTGCTGGAAGGAAAGGGAATGGATGATGCTATCCGCTTTGCGCATGCTGCTGCGGCTATCGCCGTCACGCGCAAAGGTGCCCAGCCCTCCGTTCCGTGGCGTAAAGAGATCGACGAATTCTTAAGTCAGCAGGGGTAACGCTTGGCCACAATGAAAGATGTCGCCCGCCTGGCGGGCGTTTCTACGTCGACAGTCTCCCACGTCATTAATAACGATCGCTTCGTCAGCGAGGCGATTCGGGAGAAAGTCGAAGCCGCAGTGAAAGATCTTAACTATGCGCCGTCTGCGCTGGCCCGCAGCCTGAAGCTCAACCAGACGCGCACCATTGGCATGCTGATCACCGCCAGTACGAATCCCTTTTATTCTGAACTTGTCCGCGGGGTGGAACGCAGCTGCTTCGAACGCGGCTACAGTCTGGTGCTGTGCAATACCGAAGGGGATGAGCAGCGCATGAACCGTAATCTGGAGACGCTGATGCAAAAACGCGTCGACGGGTTACTGCTGCTGTGTACCGAAACGCATCAACCCTCGAAAGAGATTATTCAGCGTTATCCGTCTATCCCCACGGTGATGATGGACTGGGCGCCGTTCGACGGGACCAGCGATCTGATTCAGGATAACTCCCTGCTGGGCGGAGATATGGCAACCCAGTATCTGATCGACAAAGGCCATACCCGCATCGCCTGCATTACTGGTCCGCTGGATAAAACCCCGGCGCGGCTACGTCTGGAGGGGTACCTTTCCGCGATGGCTCGGGCGGGACTCGCGGTTCCGGAGGGTTACCGTATAACCGGCGATTTTGAATTTCAGGGCGGTTTCGAGGCGATGCAGACATTGCTGGCGCAGACACCGCGCCCGCAGGCCGTCTTTATTGGCAATGATGCCATGGCGTTTGGGGCGTATAAGGCGTTGTACCAGGCGGGATTGCGTATTCCTGACGATATGGCGGTGATTGGCTACGATGATATCGAACTGGCCAGCTACATGACCCCGCCGCTGACCACGATCCATCAGCCAAAAGATGAACTGGGTGAGCTGGCCATTGATGTATTAATCCACCGAATGGCGCAGCCCACGCTGCAGCAGCAACGTCTGCAGCTTACTCCTGTTCTGATGGAACGGGGTTCGGTTTAGCTTTTGTTTTGTGGCGTTCTTTAATCAGGTTTCGACCATCTTTCGGTTTTAACAGCATAAAGACCAGCGCTGAAACGACGGTAAGTCCGCCCATCGTGATAAAGGTATAGTGGAACTGCTCGACGGTGTTCGCGCTGTCAAAACCTTCATAGAACCGCAGTACCGCGGCACTGACAGCCACCCCAAGGCTGATTGATAACTGTTGAGTCACCGCCAGCACGCTGTTGCCACTACTGGCGTTGTCGTCAGTCAGATCCGCGAGAGTAATCGTGTTCATCGACGTGAACTGCGTTGACATTGCCATACCCAGCACAAACAGCGGCAGGATCAGCATCCAGACGGGAAGCGAGGCAGATTGTAGCGAGAACTGCGCAATCATCAGCCCGATAAAGACCGTTACGCCAACCAGCGTCTTCCGATAGCCAAACCAGCGCAGTACCTGCGTGACGGTTGATTTGGCCAGAATTGAGCCCATTGCCGTGGGCGCCATCATGCAGCCGGCTATCAGGGCCGGATAGCCGAAACCGACCTGCAGCATCAGAGGCATCAAAAACGGTACGCAGCCCGTCCCCAGGCGCGAAGCAATATTCCCCGCGATACCTACCGAGAAAGTGCGCGTATTAAAGAGAGACAGCGAAATCAGCGGTGTCGGGTGACGGCGTGCATGACGTATATAAAGAAGGAACAGCAAAATACCGCCAAGAATGACAGCCAGCGCAAGCCATGTTGCCACTATCTTCTCACCAAACAGCTCCATCCCGCTGGAGAACAATACCAGGCTCAGACCAAACAGGAAAAAACCACCCATATCGAAACTGCGTCTTGGCGTGGTGAAGTTCGGCATATATTTGCGGGCATACAGCAGCCCTGCTACGCCAATTGGAATGTTAATCAGGAAGATCCAGTGCCAGCTGGCCCAGGTGACAAAGACACCGCCCAGCACCGGGCCAAGTATCGGACCGACCAGGCCGGGCATGGTGACGAAGTTGAGCACGGGAAGCAATTCACTGCGTGGATAGGCGCGCAAAAGTGCCAGGCGCGCCACGGGCATCATCATCGCGCCGCCAATTCCCTGCAGAACGCGGAAGATAACCAGTTCGGTCAGAGAGGATGATAATGCACAGGCCAGCGAACCGAGCGTAAAGAGCGTTACGGCCAACATAAATACGCGACGGGTGCCGAAGCGATCGGCCAGCCAGCCGCTCACCGGGATCAGCATTGCAACCGTCAGGGTGTAACTGATGATGGCGGACTGCATCGCCAGCGGCGATCGGTTAAGGCTTTGCGCAATGGCGGGAAGTGCGGTGTTGAGGATGGTGGCATCCAGTGCCTGCATAAAGAACGCCATGGCTGCAATCCACGGCAGCCCGGCCATGCTGCGTGCTTTTTTCTTTGTCATTTATTCACCTGCTGGTGGGTTGGCGCGGCCAGTAACGCCTGGCACGCGCTCAGGGCTCGTTGCCCGTCGCTCTCCTGAATGGCATCGACAATGGCCTGATGCAGATCCAGCTTCACCACTTCGTCCTGAGTAATAGAGGTAAAGTAGGTGTGGTACACCGAATGGAATAAAGAAGCAAAAGAGGTAAGGAACGGATTGGCGCTCATCATATAGATATGTTCATGCCAGGCCATATCGACCTCAACCCAGCGCTCGCGGTTGAAATGCTTTTTCAGGAACACCATCTCTTCCATTAAGGTGTTGAGCTGGGCTTTTTGTTCGGCTGTCCCGAGCGTGGCGGCAAGCAGGCAGGCCTGCGGCTCAAGACTGCTGCGCATCACCAGAAAGTGATCGACGACTTGATTGAAGTTGTCTTCTGTCATCCACCAGGAGAGAAGTTCCTGATCGAGGAAGTTCCAGTTGCTTTGTGGCATTACCCGCGTGCCAATGCGCGGACGCGGTAGCACCATGCCTTTTGCTGTTAAGGTTTTCACTGCTTCGCGAACGGCGGTACGACTCACGCCAAACTGCTCGCCCAGCTCTATTTCACCCGGCAGGATGCTACCCGGGGCATATTTACCCGCTAAAATCAGCTGAGCCAGCTTTTCTGCCAGCACATAAGACAGGTTTTTTTGGGCTGCCAGCTGTTGTGCGCTCAATGGCATTGCTTTTATTCCTTAATGATTCTTGTCGATAAGTATGCCACCGTGAATGTGATTGTGGTTGCAGATACATCAAATAGAACACTTTGTAGCTTGATTTCATCGCTATTGGTGAAAAAAAACACGGACGGAAACTTTTTTTAAATTTCCTCTTGTCACTTCAGAATAACTCCCTATAATGCGCCTCCACTGACACGGAACAACGGCACACACGCCGCCGGATCAGCAGAGAAAAGCAAATTAAA
>NZ_JALW01000059.1:0-20284 GCF_000710795.1 Enterobacter sp. T1-1
TGGTGGACAGCGGGCTGACGACGTCAATGTGGCAGGCACCGGGGCTGGTGCGTTCCCCCTCACCCCGCCCCTCTCCCTAAGGGAGAGGGAGATTGAGTCCCCTCTCCCTGTGGGAGAGGGTTAGGGTGAGGGCATTATTTGAATCCCATCACAATCACTGCATTCCCCTTTTCCCTTTTACTTTCTGCTGGCTAAATTAGTAACTCATCCGACCACATAACAATAATTTTACACTGGAAGAGACTATGAGCCGCTACCCGTCGCTATTCGCCCCCCTCGATCTGGGGTTCACAACGCTCAAAAACCGCGTGTTGATGGGCTCAATGCATACCGGGCTGGAGGAGCATCCGGACGGGGCCGAGCGTCTGGCGGCCTTTTATGCCGAGCGCGCGCGCCACGGTGTGGCGCTGATTGTCACCGGGGGTGTGGCTCCCGCGCCATCAGGCGTGGGGATGGAAGGCGGAGCGGTGCTTAATGATGCGTCACAGCTGCCGCACCATCGCATTGTGACCGATGCCGTTCACAGCGAAGGCGGTAAAATTGCCCTGCAAATCCTGCATACCGGGCGTTATAGCTATCAGCCCAATCTGGTGGCACCGTCGGCCATTCAGGCACCGATTAACCGCTTCAAGCCGCATGCCCTCAGCCACGATGAAGTGCTGGCGCTGATTGACGACTTCGCCCGCTGTGCGGCGCTGGCGCGTGAAGCGGGCTATGACGGCGTCGAGGTGATGGGTTCCGAGGGCTATCTGATTAACGAATTCCTCGCCGCCCGCACTAACCAGCGTGACGACGAATGGGGCGGCGATTATGCGCGACGTATGCGCTTTGCCGTCGAAGTGGTACGCGCCGTGCGCGAACGTGCGGGCGCTGACTTTATTATCATCTTCCGCCTGTCGATGCTGGATCTGGTGGAAGGCGGCGGGACGTTTGACGAGACCGTCCAGCTGGCGCAGGCGATTGAAGCCGCCGGTGCCACCCTCATCAATACCGGGATTGGCTGGCACGAGGCGCGCATCCCGACTATCGCCACGCCGGTACCGCGCGCGGCATTCACGTGGGTTACGCGCAAGCTGAAAGGCAAAGTGTCTGTTCCGCTGGTGACCACTAACCGTATTAACGATCCGCAGGTGGCGGATGATGTCATCTCACGCGGCGATGCCGATATGGTGTCGATGGCGCGTCCGTTCCTGGCAGATGCAGAACTGCTTTCCAAAGCGCAAAGCGGGCGTGCGGATGAGATCAACACCTGCATCGGCTGTAATCAGGCCTGTCTGGATCAGATCTTCGTCGGGAAAGTGACCTCCTGCCTGGTTAACCCCCGCGCCTGCCATGAAACCAAAATGCCGGTGCTCCCGGTAGACAAATCAAAACGCCTGGCGGTTGTCGGGGCGGGCCCCGCGGGGCTGGCGTTTGCGGTAAATGCGGCGTCGCGCGGGCACAGCGTGACGCTGTTCGATGCCGCAGGTGAAATTGGCGGGCAGTTTAATATTGCCAAACAGATCCCCGGCAAAGAGGAGTTCTATGAAACACTGCGCTACTACCGCCGGATGATCGAGCTAACGGGTGTGGATCTGCGGCTCAACCAGTGGGTAAGTGCGCCAGATCTGCTGGATTACGACGAGGTGATCCTGGCGAGCGGGATCGCCCCGCGCACGCCTGCGATCGAGGGTATCGATCATCCTAAGGTGCTGAGCTATCTCGATGTGCTGCGCGATAAAGCGCCGGTTGGGGAAAACGTGGCCATTATCGGCTGCGGTGGGATCGGCTTTGATACCGCCATGTATTTAAGCCAGCCGGGCGAGGCCACCAGCCAGAACATTGCCGAATTTTGCGTGGAATGGGGCATCGACACCAGCCTGAGCCAGTCCGGCGGCCTGCGCCCGGAAGGGCCACAGCTGCCGAAAAGCCCACGGCAGATCGTCATGCTGCAGCGCAAAGCGAGTAAGCCGGGTGAAGGACTGGGGAAAACAACCGGCTGGATCCACCGCGCCACCCTGCTTTCGCGCGGCGTGAAGATGATCCCGGCGGTGAGCTATCAGAAGATCGACGACGACGGCCTGCACGTCACGATCGGCGGTGAGCCACAGCTGCTGCGCGTGGATCATGTGATTTTATGTGCCGGGCAGGAGCCAAAGCGCGATCTGGCGGATCCGCTGCGTGAGGCAGGTAAAACGGTGCATTTGATCGGCGGATGCGATGTGGCAATGGAGCTGGATGCGCGGCGGGCCATTGCGCAGGGCACCCAGCTTGCACTGGTTATTTAGCGACGACGTCCCAGCTTCACCGCTTTCAGCACCACGAACTTGTTGTTGGTGGCGATGGTGACGCAGTTACCGAAAATCTTCTTCAGCTTGTGGAAGTAGTCCAGGTGACGGTTCGCCACAATATACAGCTCGCCGTTGATTTTCAGGCAGCGGCGCGCATGGTGGAACATCTCCCACGCGACGTTATCCGTCAGGGCGTGCTTCTGGTGGAACGGTGGGTTGCAGAACACGGCGTTGAAGCGGAAAGGCTCTACGCCGGACAGCGCGTTATTAATCATAAACTCACAGCGATCCAGCGCCTCTGGCATGTTGGTTTCCACGTTCAGACGGCTCGACGCCACCGCCATTGGCGATTCGTCGCTGAAGACCACGCTGGCTTGTGGGTTCTTTGCCAGCAGCGTCAGGCCAATCACGCCGTTACCGCAGCCGAGATCCACAATCTCCCCTTCCAGATTTTCCGGCAGATGTTCAATAAAGAAACGTGCGCCGATATCAAGGCCGGTACGTGAGAAGACGTTCGCATGGTTGTGGATGGTCCAGTCGGTCCCTTCCATCTTCCAGCTCAGCGTCTCTGGCGCGTCAGCCAGTTCCGGCGCGCTGAAGGTACAGTTGATCAGGCGCGCTTTTTTCCAGGCCAGCGTCGTGGTGGTCGGGCCCAGCACTTTCTCGAACAGCTCCAGCGTTGAGGTATGAATATCACGCGCCTTCGCGCCCGCGATGATGCGCGTCTCTGGCGTGACGACTTTCCGTAATGCACGCAGTTGCTGCTCCAGCAACGCCATGGTTTTTGGCACTTTGATCAGCACCACGCCCGGCGCCTGCGGGTAGTCTGCGGTGCTGTCGAGGAACTTCACGCTGGATTCATCGAGATCGTTGTGACGCAGGTTTTCACGCGTCGCCAGCTCGCTTAAGTATGAATCGCCAATGCTGTAAGGCGTGTGTGCCGCCAGGGCGCAGCCCAGCGCTCCGAAGGCATCATTCAGGATCAGAACCGGGCCGCGAATTTCAGTGTCATCCAACTGTTGCAGCAGATATTCATCCGCCGCTTCCCACGCCTGAAGCGGGTTAACGTCGTCCGTCTCCGGGAAACGTTTAAGGTTGAGTGAACGGAAACCGTTGTCTAAGTGGCTCATCGGCCCTCCTGAATGGTAAAATTTCGGCGTTATCCCTGAAAAGGGTGCGTGAGTATACCCGTTTTCAACTTATTTTGGGGTTTTGATGAACCAGCTGACTTATCTCCAGGGCTACCCGGAGCATTTGCTCTCCCAGGTACGCACGTTAATTGCCGAGCAAAAACTGGGGGCGGTGCTGGAAAAACGTTATCCCGGCACGCACGATGTCGCGACCGATAAGGCCCTCTGGCAGTATACGCAGGATCTCAAAAACCGGTATCTGAAGAGTGCACCACCCATCAATAAAGTGATGTACGACAACAAGATCCACGTGCTGAAAAACGCGCTCGGCCTGCATACGGCCATTTCACGCGTCCAGGGCGGTAAGCTAAAAGCAAAAGCCGAGATCCGCGTCGCCACCGTCTTTCGCAACGCACCGGAAGCCTTTCTGCGGATGATCGTGGTGCACGAGCTGGCGCACCTGAAGGAAAAAGAGCATGACAAGGCGTTCTATTCCCTGTGCTGCCATATGGAGCCACAGTACCATCAGCTGGAGTTTGATACCCGTTTGTGGCTTACGCATTTATCGTTAAAGAGTAATGCGCAGTAGCGCACTGGTTTTGCAACAATCACGTGCTACAGTGGCTAAAGGTTCCCCGCTATGGAGTACGTAAACGTTTATGATACGTTTCGCAGTCATTGGTACGAACTGGATCACGCGCCAGTTCGTCGACGCCGCCCACGAAACCGGCAAACTTAAGCTCACCGCCGTCTATTCCCGCAGCCTTGAACAGGCGCAGGCCTTCGCGAACGATTATCTGGTTGAACATCTGTTCACCTCGCTTGATGAGATGGCGCAAAGCGACGCCATTGACGCGGTCTATATCGCCAGCCCGAACGCCCTGCACTTCCCGCAAACCCGGCTCTTCCTCAGCCATAAAAAGCATGTCATTTGCGAGAAGCCGTTGGCCTCGAATATCGAGGAAGTGGAAGCCGCCATTCAGTGCGCCCGCGACAACCAGGTGGTGCTGTTCGAAGCGTTCAAAACCGCCAGCCTGCCGAACTTCCTGCTGCTACAGCAGTCTTTGCCGAAGGTGGGCAAAGTGCGCAAAGCCTTTATTAACTACTGCCAGTACTCGTCGCGCTACCAGCGTTATCTGGACGGCGAGAACCCGAACACCTTTAATCCGGCCTTCTCCAACGGCTCGATTATGGACATCGGTTTCTATTGCCTGGCCTCTGCGGTTGCCCTGTGGGGCGAGCCGCACGGCGTAACGGCCACTGCCAGCCTGCTGGAGAGCGGCGTGGATGCGCACGGTGTCGTGGTGCTGGATTACGGTGATTTCAGCGTCACGCTGCAGCACTCCAAAGTGAGTGACTCCGTCCTGCCAAGTGAAATTCAGGGTGAAAACGGATCGCTGGTTATCGAGAAGATCTCCGAATGCCAGAAGCTGAGCTTTGTGCCGCGCGGCGGTAAAGCGCAGGAGCTGACGCAGCCTCAGCATATTAACACTATGCTCTATGAGGCAGAGGTCTTCGCCCGTCTGGTGGAAGACAACGAAGTGAATCACCCTGGTCTTGCGATAAGCCGCACCACGGCGAAGCTGCAAACGGAAATCCGCCGCCAGACCGGCGTGGTTTTCCCGGCTGACGGCGTGAGCACAGAAGCTATCGCGTAAAGCTGTGTAATGAATGACTGAGGACCATTGACGAAACTGATGGTCTGACATATTTTGTTACGAGCAAAGGGGAGTAACTTCCTTGCCGGTGGATCGTCATTACGATGCGTGCAAAACCGCATCCGGTCGCCGGGCAACCTTCGTGGTTGTAAGTGAGACCTTGCCGGAAGGCGAGGTCTATGCATAAAAAGCTAACGGCTATCGTCTT
This sequence comes from Enterobacter sp. T1-1, assembly GCF_000710795.1. Taxonomy (NCBI): domain Bacteria; kingdom Pseudomonadati; phylum Pseudomonadota; class Gammaproteobacteria; order Enterobacterales; family Enterobacteriaceae; genus Enterobacter; species Enterobacter sp. T1-1. The sequence goes on from NZ_JALW01000059.1 coordinate 5,267, forward strand.
CTGACCATGGCCGTTTTTGTTTTTTATGTGTAAGGAAAATAGTATGCATTCTGTCGGCACTCCAATGTTGTGGGGCGGATTCGCGGTTGTCGTGCTCATCATGCTGGCAATCGACCTCTTTTTGCAGGGCCGCCGCGGCGAGCACGGTATGAGCGTCAAGCAAGCCGCCGTCTGGTCGCTGGTGTGGGTATCCCTCTCACTCCTTTTCTGCGCCGCCTTCTGGTGGTATCTGGCCTCGACCGAAGGCCGTGCGGTGGCTGATCCTCAGGCGCTCGCCTTCCTCACCGGTTATCTGATTGAAAAAGCGCTGGCGGTTGATAACGTCTTCGTCTGGCTGATGCTGTTCAGCTACTTTGCCGTGCCTGCTGCCCTGCAGCGTCGCGTGCTGGTTTACGGCGTGCTGGGGGCAATCGTCCTGCGTACCATCATGATCTTCGCCGGTAGCTGGCTGATAACCCAGTTCGAATGGCTGCTATACGTCTTTGGCGCGTTCCTGCTGTTCACCGGGGTTAAAATGGCGCTGGCGAAAGAAGACGAAACCGGTATTGGTGATAAGCCGCTGGTGAAGTGGATCCGTGGTCATCTGCGCATGACGGACAAAATCGAGAGCGAGCATTTCTTTGTCCGCAAGAATGGCCTGCTGTTCGCCACCCCGCTGCTGCTGGTGCTGATTCTGGTGGAGCTGAGCGATGTGATCTTCGCCGTGGACAGTATCCCGGCTATCTTCGCCGTCACTACCGACCCGTTCATTGTGCTGACCTCTAACCTGTTCGCTATTCTCGGTTTGCGTGCGATGTATTTCCTGCTGGCAGGCGCGGCTGAGCGCTTCTCAATGCTGAAGTACGGTCTGTCGGTGATCCTGGTGTTTATCGGTATCAAGATGCTGATTGTCGATTTCTACCATATCCCGATTGCCATCTCGCTCGGCGTGGTGTTTGGCATTCTGCTGGTAACGCTGATTATCAATACCTGGGTTAACCGCCAGCACGATAAAAAGCAGCAGGCGTAGTGCGTTTTGCCGGGTGGCGCAGCGCCACCCGGCGCTTTCGTTAATCAATAGTTAAAAAACATGACGCAACACGTAAAATCCAGCATTTTACTCTTCCGCCTTTCCTCGCTTTCCCTGATACTCAACCAGGCAAACAAATACTTACATCCGGACATAAATGTGCCTTAGAGCACAGCCAGGATGGAACGCAATTTCACTCAGGAATAACGTATGAGCACACAATCACGCGGTCTGTTCGCGCGCCTGGCGCAGGGCAGCCTTGTAAAACAAATTCTGGTCGGGTTGGTACTGGGTATTCTGCTGGCTATGGTGTCAAAACCTGCTGCAGAAGCCACGGGACTGCTTGGAACCCTTTTCGTTGGCGCACTGAAAGCCGTGGCACCGGTACTGGTTCTGATGCTGGTCATGGCGTCGATTGCCAACCACCAACACGGACAAAAAACCAACATTCGGCCGATCCTCTTCCTGTATCTTCTGGGCACCTTCTCCGCTGCCTTAACCGCCGTGGTATTTAGCTTCCTGTTCCCGTCTACGCTGCACCTAACCAGCGCGGCCGGTGATGTCACGCCGCCATCCGGGATTGTGGAAGTGCTGCGTGGCCTGCTGATGAGCATGGTCTCTAACCCAATCACGGCGCTGATGAACGCAAACTACATTGGCATCCTGGTCTGGGCAATTGGGCTGGGCTTCGCGCTGCGTCATGGTAATGAGACCACGAAAAACCTGGTTAACGATGTCTCGAACGCCGTGACCTTCATGGTGAAAATCGTTATTCGCTTCGCCCCAATCGGTATTTTTGGTCTGGTCTCCTCTACGCTGGCAACCACCGGTTTTGACGCGCTGTGGGGCTACGCACAGCTGCTGATCGTCCTGGTTGGCTGCATGCTGCTGGTGGCGCTGGTAGTTAACCCCCTGCTGGTGTTCTGGCAGATCCGCCGCAACCCGTATCCACTGGTAATGACCTGCCTGCGTGAAAGCGGCGTGTACGCCTTCTTTACCCGCAGCTCTGCAGCTAACATTCCGGTTAACATGGCGCTGGCGGAAAAACTGAATCTGGATCGTGATACTTACTCCGTGTCTATCCCGCTGGGTGCAACCGTGAACATGGCGGGCGCGGCGATCACCGTCACCGTGCTGACCCTGGCGGCAGTGCATACGCTGGGTATCGCGGTGGATCTGCCTACGGCGCTGCTGTTGAGCGTGGTGGCCTCGCTGTGTGCCTGTGGCGCATCCGGCGTGGCGGGCGGCTCTCTGCTGTTGATCCCTCTGGCGTGCAATATGTTTGGTATCCCGAACGAAATTGCCATGCAGGTGGTCGCAGTCGGCTTCATTATCGGTGTGCTGCAGGATTCCTGTGAGACGGCGCTGAACTCTTCTACCGACGTGCTGTTCACCGCTGCGGCCTGTCAGGCGGAAGATGCGCGTTTAGCGAAGAACGCATTACGAGGTTAACAGCAAAACGGCAACCCTGAGGTTGCCGTTTTTAGTGTTTGTCCCCTCTCCCGTGGGAGAGGGTCAGGGTGAGGGCATCAGGCCGCACCCAACTTACAACGTCACCCCACTCTTAAAGATCGCCAGCTCACGGAAGTCGTTTTTCTCGTTGCAGGTCTGCTTGCCGTTGGCAAATTCCACAATACTGTCCACAAACTCCGTCAGCAATTCAGGCATTGCTTTACCGTGAATGAGCTGACCGGCATCAAAGTCGATCCAGTGCTTTTTCTTCGCCGCCAGTTCACTGTTGGTGGCAATTTTGACCGTCGGGACAAACCCGCCGTACGGCGTACCGCGGCCGGTGCTGAACAGCACCATGTGGCAGCCGGCACCGGCCAGCGCGCTGGTGGCAACCGCATCGTTCCCCGGGGCGCTCAGCAGGTTCAGTCCGTGGGTTTTCAGGCGTTCGCCGTAGCGCAGGACATCCACCACCTGGCTGGCGCCCGCTTTCTGGGTACAACCCAGTGACTTCTCTTCAAGCGTGGTGATCCCACCTGCTTTGTTACCCGGCGACGGGTTCTCATAAATCGGCTGGTTATGAGCGATGAAGTACTGTTTGAAATCATTCACCATGGTGACCGTTTTCTCAAACGTCGCTTCATCACGGCAGTGGCTCATCAGGATACGCTCGGCACCGAACATCTCCGGCACTTCCGTCAGCACCGTCGTTCCCCCGTTGGCGATCACATAGTCCGAGAAGCGGCCCAGCATTGGGTTCGCGGTGATGCCGGAAAGACCGTCCGAGCCACCACACTCCAGCCCAAACTTAAGCTCGCTCAGCTTGCCCGGCTCACGTTTATCGTGGCGCATCGCCTCATACAGCTGGTGCAGTTGCTCAACGCCCGCTTCCACTTCATCATCCTGATGCTGACACACCATAAAGTGCACGCGCTCAGGGTCAAACTCGCCCAGCGTCTCCCGGAAGGCATCCACCTGGTTATTCTCGCAGCCCAGGCCAATCACCAGCACCGCCCCCGCGTTCGGATGACGCACCATATTTTGCAGCATGGTACGGGTGTTGATGTGATCGTCACCCAGCTGTGAACAGCCGTAGGTGTGGCTGAACAGGTGCACGCCGTCAATGCCTTCGGCATCGTGAGTCTCTTTCAGGAAACGCGTCTGGATTTGACGCGCGATCCCGTTCACGCAACCAACTGTCGGGAGGATCCAGAGTTCGTTGCGGATCCCTACCTCACCGTTGGCGCGGCGGTAGATCTGCACCTCACGATCTGCCGCCTGCTCCTCTTGCGCATGGAAATCAGGTTGATAGCTGTACTCGTCCAGATCGCTCAGATTGGTGCGGGTATTGTGGGAATGAATGTATTCACCCGGCGCAATATCCGCCAGCGCATGGCCAATCGGTAAACCGTACTTCACCACGTTCTCCCCTTTCATAATGGGGATCAGGGCAAACTTATGTCCACGTCCAATGGCCTGGCGCAACGTGACCGATTGAGTACCGAAAGTGACCTCTGTTCCTTCGGTCAGATCTGCCAGCGCGACGCCGACGTTATCCAGCGAATGGATTTTGATGTAGTGCATATCAACCTCAAACGGGCTTAGTTCAGTTCAATGGCGAAGTAGTCACGCGCATTGTTAAAGCAGATGTTTCTTACCATCTCGCCGAGCAGCTGGATATCCGCCGGTGCTTCGCCCGCGTGCACCCAGCGGCCAATCATCTGGCACAGAATGCGGCGGAAGTATTCGTGGCGGGTGTAGGAGAGGAAACTGCGGCTGTCGGTCAGCATGCCGACAAAGCGGCTTAACAGACCCAACTGCGCCAGCTGCGTCATCTGACGCTCCATGCCATCTTTCTGGTCATTGAACCACCAGCCGGAGCCGAACTGCATCTTGCCCGGCATCCCTTCACCCTGGAAGTTGCCGATCATGGTGCCCAGCACTTCGTTATCGCGCGGGTTCAGGCAGTAGAGGATGGTTTTGGGCAGCAGGTTTTGCTCGTTCTGTTTGCTCAGCAGTTTAGAGAGCGCTTCGGCCAGCGGACGGTCGTTAATGGAGTCAAAGCCCACGTCCGCGCCCAGCAGTTTGAACTGACGCTGGTTGTTATTACGCAGCGCGCCAATGTGGTACTGCTGTACCCAGCCGCGACGGGCATATTCAGCGCCAAGGAAGACCAGTACCGCAGTTTTGAACTGGGCGACTTCATGCTCGCTCAGGGCTTCACCGGAGAGACGGCGCGCCAGAATGCTATCCAGTTCGGCTTCGTTAGATTCTGCAAACAGCACCACATCCAGGGCATGGTCAGAGACTTTACAGCCGTGTGCCGCAAAGTGATCCAGACGTTTGATCAGCGCGCTCTGCAGGTCCGCAAAACGACGGATGTCGGTGTCAGAAACCTCGCCCAGCTTCGCCATATAGCCGCTAAAGGTGTCGAGTTCGATGTTAAAGGCTTTATCCGGACGCCAGCTTGGCAGCACTTTGATATCAAACGCGGTGTCTTTTGCAATGACCGCGTGATGCTCAAGCGAGTCGATCGGGTCATCGGTGGTGCCCACCATCCTCACGTTCATCTGCTTCATGATGCCGCGCGCGGAGAAGTTATCCTGAGCCAGCAAGTCGTTGCACTGCTCCCAGATCTCATCCGCCGTAGCCGGTGAAAGCAGCTTACCGGTAATGCCAAACGGACGGCGCAGTTCGAGGTGCGTCCAGTGATAGAGCGGGTTACCGATGGTCTGCGGCACGGTAGCCGCCCAGGCATCAAATTTCTCGCGGTCGCTTGCGTCGCCGGTACACAGGCGTTCAGCGACGCCGTTGGTGCGCATGGCGCGCCATTTATAGTGATCGCCCTTCAGCCAGATGTCATACAGGTTTTTGAAACGGTAATTGTCGGCAACCTGCTGCGGCGGTAAATGGCAGTGGTAATCAAAAATGGGCTGGTCTTTTGCGTAGTCGTGATACAGGCGGCGGGCAAATTCAGTGTCTAACAGAAAATCGTCGGTCATAAACGGTGTCATTATCGTCTTCCTCGTAACGGGAGCGGCAGAAAGCTTATGTTCAGATGCTGCAAAGTTATCACACCAATTTCCAGAGCCTGAGGTTTTTTTCGTGAGTTGGATCAATAAACCTGGACAAAAAAATTACCCCGAATGAGGTAAACCCTTCTGCAGACCGCGTCAGTACTGGCTTCGCCTGCGCCAGATAATGCCCCTACAAAGAATCATACATTTGTGATGTCACTCACCTTTTAAAGTTGTATGACAAGTTATCTTTTCGCCGTCGCAAACACGCAGCCGACGGAATGCATTACCGGTGTCAGACATCGGATTTAACGGTACGGAAACCGACTTATGCACGCTTATTTATGGCAAGGTTCGGGCCGTTCCGGGACGTTCTCCCGGTTACGCCCCTCCCGTTACACAGCCCTCCCCCAAACCGGTTGAGAGGTTGCCGTGCCCTGGCACGGAAATAACATAACGATGAGGTTTTAGATGCGTAAAATTAAAGGGTTACGTTGGTATATGATCGCACTGGTGACGCTCGGCACCGTGCTGGGCTACCTGACGCGTAACACCGTGGCAGCCGCCGCGCCCACGTTGATGGAAGAGCTGCACATCTCCACGCAGCAATACTCCTACATCATTGCCGCCTACTCCGCGGCTTATACCATCATGCAGCCTGTTGCAGGCTATGTGCTGGACATTCTCGGTACCAAAATCGGTTATGCCTTCTTCGCCATCGCCTGGGCGGTATTCTGCGGTGCAACGGCGCTGGCAGGCAGCTGGGGTGGCCTGGCGCTGGCACGCGGCGCGGTAGGTGCGGCGGAAGCGGCGATGATCCCGGCAGGGCTGAAAGCCAGCTCTGAGTGGTTCCCGGCAAAAGAGCGTTCCATTGCGGTCGGTTACTTCAACGTCGGCTCGTCCATCGGGGCGATGATTGCCCCTCCTCTGGTGGTGTGGGCCATCGTCATGCACAGCTGGCAGATGGCGTTTATTATCTCTGGCGTACTGAGCTTTGCCTGGGCCATGGCGTGGCTGGTGTTTTATAAGCACCCGCGTGACCAGAAAAAACTGTCTGAAGAAGAACGCGAGTACATCATTGGCGGTCAGGAAGCGCAGCACCAGACTAACAACGGCAAAAAAATGTCCGTCTGGCAGATCCTGGGGACCCGTCAGTTCTGGGGTATCGCGCTGCCACGTTTCCTGGCTGAACCGGCCTGGGGCACCTTTAACGCCTGGATCCCGCTGTTCATGTTTAAGGTCTATGGCTTTAACCTGAAAGAGATCGCCATGTTCGCCTGGATGCCCATGCTGTTCGCTGACCTGGGCTGTATCGTAGGTGGTTACCTGCCGCCACTGTTCCAGCGCTGGTTTGGGGTGAACCTGATTGTTTCCCGTAAGATGGTCGTAACCATGGGCGCGCTGTTGATGATTGGCCCGGGGATGATCGGCCTGTTCACCAGCCCGTACGTGGCTATCGCCCTGCTGTGTATCGGTGGCTTTGCTCACCAGTCGTTGTCCGGTGCGCTGATTACCCTCTCGTCTGACGTGTTCGGCCGTAACGAAGTGGCAACGGCCAACGGCCTGACCGGGATGGCCGCCTGGACCGCAAGTACGCTGTTCGCGCTGGTGGTGGGTGCGCTGGCGGATACCATCGGTTTCAGCCCGCTGTTCGCGGTACTGGCTATCTTCGACCTGATGGGGGCAGTCGTTATCTGGACGGTGCTGAAAAGCAAATCTGCCGACGAACTGGCGAAAGAGTCCCTCGGGAAACCGGCGACGCAGAGTTAGCATTGCTGTGCCGGGTGGCGCTGCGCTTACCCGAGCTATAAAACCAGCCGCCTCCGGGCGGCTTTTTTAATGGCAAAATCTGGAGAGTGGCATGCAAAAGTGGTATAACAAATCATCCGCCGTACCCTGCCTGGAGCGCATATGGAAATCACCGAACCACGTCGTTTATATCAACAACTTGCTGCCGAGCTGAAAGATCGCATCGAGCAAGGGGTCTATCTTGTCGGTGACAAACTCCCCGCTGAGCGCTTCATAGCCGATGAAAAAAACGTGAGCCGCACCGTGGTGCGTGAAGCGATCATCATGCTCGAAGTGGAAGGTTACGTTGAGGTTCGCAAAGGTTCCGGCATTCATGTGATTTCTAATCAGCCTAAACACTCTCCTGTTGCGGACGAAAGCCTGGAATTTGCCAGCTATGGTCCGTTTGAGCTGCTCCAGGCCCGCCAGCTCATTGAAAGCAACATTGCGGAATTTGCGGCAACCCAGGTGACCAAGCAGGACATCATGAAACTGATGGAGATCCAGGAGAACGCCCGCAAGGAAAAATGTTTCCGCGATTCGGAGTGGGATCTGCAGTTCCACGTTCAGGTGGCACTGGCAACGCAAAATACGGCGCTGGCCGCAATTGTAGAAAAAATGTGGACTCAGCGCGTTCACAACCCGTACTGGAAAAAACTGCACGATCATATTGATTCACGTACGGTTGATAACTGGTGTGACGATCACGACCAAATCCTCAAGGCGCTGATTCGTAAAGATCCCCACGCCGCGAAACTGGCCATGTGGCAGCACCTCGAGAACACCAAGCAGATGCTGTTCAATGAGACCAGTGACGACTTCGAATTTAACGCCGACCGTTATCTTTTTGCGGATAATCCTGTCGTTCACCTCGATACCGCGTCAAGTCAGGCAAAATAGTTTGCCTCCGTGCTGGCAGGCGCTTCGCTGCGCCTTCCCGCGCTTATGGGTAAGCAAAACATATATAGTGTCAGCCTTTGTAAATCCCCTCGCTCACTTCCAGGGCTTACGCCAAAATCATCACACCCTGCAAATTCTGTGACGCAGAACGTTGGGCTTTGTTACAATTGGATTCAATTCCTTATTTTGTAAGTTAGTGCTTGCTAACCAGCCAATTAACAGGGAACAGTGTTGGCCACACCGCAATGTGTCCGCGAGCGACCATAATGAAATCACAACAATGTCGCCGTGCTGTTTGTCCCGGATAACAGGCGTGACGTTAACCGATTTCCAGGAACACTGAATGGAACTTTTGACCCAACTACTGAATGCCCTCTGGGCTCAGGATTTCGAAACGCTGGCCAACCCTTCCATGATTGGCATGCTCTATTTTGTCCTGTTTATGATCCTGTTCCTTGAGAACGGTCTGCTGCCTGCGGCTTTTTTGCCAGGCGACAGTTTGCTGGTGCTGGTCGGCGTGCTGTGTGCTAAAGGGGCGATGGCGTTTCCGCAAACCATTTTTTTACTGACCGTCGCCGCCAGCCTCGGCTGCTGGGTGAGCTACATCCAGGGACGATGGCTTGGCAATACGCGGATCGTGCAGAACTGGCTTTCGCACCTTCCGGCGCATTATCACCAGCGGGCGCACCATCTTTTCCATAAGCACGGTCTTTCCGCACTGCTGATTGGCCGCTTTATTGCGTTTGTACGTACTTTGTTGCCGACCATCGCGGGTCTGTCAGGTCTCAGCAGCACTCGCTTCCAGTTCTTTAACTGGATGAGCGGCCTGCTGTGGGTGCTGATCCTCACCACGCTGGGCTATGCGCTGGGTAAAACGCCGGTCTTCATGAAGTATGAAGATCAGCTGATGTCATGCCTGATGCTGCTGCCTGTCGTCCTGCTGGTCTTCGGCCTGATCGGTTCGCTGGTTGTCCTGTGGAAGAAAAAATACGGAGCCAGGAGCTAACCATGGTTATCTCAGCGCTCTCCCTGCGTCGTAGTGCGTACGCACTGATCGCCCTGGTGCTTATCAGCGCCATGCTTCTGATCTGGAGCGCGCTTTCGCATCAGGAATCTACGCTGGCCATTCGCCCGGTTAATCAGGGTGTCAGCGTACCGGATGGGTTTTCTGTCTGGCACCATCTGGATGCCAACGGGATCCGCTTTAAAAGTATCACCCCGCAAAACGATGTGTTACTGATCAAGTTTGACTCCCGTGCGCAGAGCGCGGCCGCGAAAGTGGTGCTTGACCGCACGCTGCCGCAGGGATACATCATTGCCCAGCAGGACGATGACAGCCGGCCAGCGGCCTGGCTGTCGCTGATTCGCGATACGTCGCATCGATTTGGATAATTACCAGGATTCCGAATCTTTTCACTCACTTTGGTGAATCCCCCGTTTACTTACTATGCTTAAGTACGCGGAGCACCCCTCAAATGTTCTCCGCTTAGTCTGGATAGCGGCGTATGCCGCAACACAATGGAAGGTTTCGATAATGAAATTCCGCATTACTCTGGCTTTGGCCCTTTTATCTTTAAGCACTGCCTCCTTCGCCACTTCTCTCTGTCAGGAGAAAGAGCAGGATATTCAGCGTGAGATCGGTTATGCCGAAAAGCACAACAATCAGCATCGTGTTGAGGGGCTGAAAAAAGCGCTGAGCGAAGTGAAAGCGAACTGTTCAGACAGCCAACTGCGTGCCGATCACCAGAAAAAAATCGCTGAACAGAAGGACGAGATAGCCGAGCGTCGTCACGACCTGCAGGAAGCGAAAGAGAAAGGGGATGCGGAAAAAATTGCCAAGCGCGAGAGAAAGCTGAAAGAAGCGCAGGACGACCTGAAAGCGCTGGAAGCTCGCGATTATTGAGTTAACGGAAATCTCAACAGGAGAAAATCATGTCAAAAGATACGACGTCTGAACATCTGCGCGCTGAACTGAAATCCCTGGCTGACACCCTTGAAGAGGTGCTGAACTCCTCCGCCGATAAGTCAAAAGAAGAGGTCAGCAAACTGCGCAGTAAAGCGGAGCAAGCGCTGAAAGAGAGCCGCTATCGCCTGGGTGAAACCGGTGATGCGCTGGCAAAACAGACCCGTGAAGCCGCAGCGCGTGCTGACGAATATGTTCGCGATAATCCGTGGACGGGTGTCGGTATTGGTGCCGCAATCGGTGTGGTACTGGGCGTACTGCTGACGCGTCGTTGATATGGAAGATCCTCGTCACGCACAAGGGCCTGCTAACAACGTCCTCGGCATCGGCCAGCGTATCTTAACGACGCTGGTCGGGATTGCCGAAACGCGCGTCCGGCTGGCAGTGGTAGAGCTGGAAGAGGAGAAAGCCAACCTCTTCCAGATGCTGCTGATGCTTGGACTGACCATGCTCTTCGCCGCGTTTGGTCTGATGAGCCTGATGGTACTCATCATCTGGGCCATCGATCCGCAATATCGACTCAACGCGATGATTGCCACCACCGTCGTTTTGCTGGTTGCAGCACTGATTGGCGGTATCTGGACGATGCGCAAAGCGCGTAAGTCCACTTTCCTGCGCCATACGCGCCAGGAGCTGGCGAACGATCGCGCTCTGCTGGAGGATGACAAGCCGTGAGCGATAAAGCCGAACGTGAAAAGCGAAAAGCCTTTCTGTTAAGTCAGATCCAGCAGCAACGGCTGGATCTGTCTGCCAGCCGTCGCGACTGGATTGACGCGACGCGTCGGTTTGACCGTGGCTGGAACACCTTCCTGAGCCTGCGTTCCTGGGCTCTGGTTGGCAGCAGTGTGATGGCAATCTGGACGATCCGTCATCCGAATATGCTGATCCGTTGGGCCCGACGCGGCTTTGGTGCCTGGAGCGCCTGGCGCCTGGTGAAAGCGACGATTCGCCAGCAGCAGCTTCGCTAGCCTTCTCGCCGGGTGGCGCTGCGCTTACCCGGCAAAATTCCCCCAGCCTCCCTTACTCAATATCTTTGAAAAAGATTGACAGTTTTCCTTGCTAACAATCGCCAACCGTCACGTTTATGATGCTCTCCATCGACAGCAAAGACGCGGTATCTACCCGAATTTGCAGAGAAATAATGTTCAGCCGCTGATGTGGTTTCCTGGAGAGTAAAATGAAAAAATTAGAAGATGTTGGTGTACTGGTAGCACGTATTCTGATGCCAATTCTGTTCATCGTTGCAGGTTGGGGCAAAATCACCGGTTATGCGGGTACCCAGCAGTATATGGAAGCCATGGGCGTTCCGGGCTTTATGCTGCCACTGACCATTCTGCTTGAGTTCGGCGGCGGCCTGGCGGTACTGTTCGGCTTCCTGACCCGTACCACGGCGCTGTTTACTGCGGGCTTCACCCTGCTGACGGCGTTCATCTTCCACAGCAACTTTGCTGAAGGCGTGAACTCCCTGATGTTCATGAAAAACCTGACCATTGCGGGTGGCTTCCTGCTGCTGGCTGTCACCGGCCCGGGCGCATACAGCATCGACCGCGTTCTGAATAAGAAATGGTAAGCACGCTATACTGAATAAACACAAAGCGAGGAGACCTCTCCTCGCTTTTGCTATCTGACGGAGGAGAAAAAAATGGGACAACTCGTAGACGGCGTCTGGCAGGATGTCTGGTATGACACCAAATCCACCGGTGGACGCTTCAAGCGCTCTGTTTCGGCCTTCCGTAACTGGCTTACCGCCGATGGTGCTGCCGGCCCGAGTGGCGAAGGTGGCTTTGCGGCCGAGAAAGATCGTTATCACCTCTATGTTTCCCTCGCCTGCCCGTGGGCGCACCGCACGCTGATTGTGCGCAAGCTGAAAGGCCTCGAATCCTTAATTCCGGTGTCGGTGGTGAACCCGCTAATGCTGGAAAATGGCTGGACGTTCGACCGTGATTTCCCTGCTGCGACGGGTGATGAACTGTATCATCACGATTTCCTCTACCAGCTTTATCTGCGCGCCGACCCGCACTACACCGGGCGCGTCACCGTACCGGTTCTGTGGGATAAGAAAAACCAGACGATTGTCAGCAATGAATCTGCGGAGATCATCCGCATGTTCAACACCGCCTTCGACGCCCATGGCGCGCGCGCCGGGGATTACTATCCGGTTGAGCTGCGAGACAAAATCGATGAGCTGAACAGCTGGATTTACGACAACGTTAATAACGGCGTTTACAAGGCCGGTTTTGCCACCAGCCAGGAAGCCTACGACGAAGCGGTTGGAAAAGTCTTTGAATCTCTTGAGCGTCTGGAGCAGATCCTCGGCCAGCACCGCTACCTGACGGGCGATCGTCTGACGGAAGCGGATATCCGCCTGTGGACGACGCTGGTTCGCTTTGATCCGGTCTATGTCACCCACTTTAAGTGTGACAAACACCGCATCAGCGATTATCTGAACCTGTATGGTTTCCTGCGCGACATCTACCAGATGCCGGGAATTGCCGAAACGGTCGATTTTGACCATATCCGCACCCACTATTTCCGCAGCCACAAAACTATTAACCCGACGGGTATTATCTCCATCGGGCCGTGGCAGGATCTGAATGAACCCCACGGGCGCGACGTTCGTTTTGGATAAATATTAAGGGCATCGTGAGATGCCCTTTTTTAATTCACAATCTCCATCTATCCTTACCTCGATCGCTTAGAAAACAAGTGATTGACTGATAAATGAGGCAAGGAAATGGATTGGTATTTAAACGTACTGCGCAATTATTTTGGTTTTGGTGGCCGCGCCCGCCGCAAAGAGTACTGGATGTTCATTCTGGTGAACTCCGTTCTTATTATGGTGCTGGGGATTGTGGATAAAATTCTTGGCTGGGAGGGCTCTAGCGGTGAAGGGATTCTTACAGCCATTTATAGTGTGCTGGTTTTGATACCGTCATGGGCTGTGCTATTCCGACGCCTGCACGACACCGATCGTTCCGCCTGGTGGTTACTGCTGCTGTTGATCCCGATTATTGGCTGGCTCATCATTTTAATTTTCAACTGTCAGAGCGGGACGCCGGGTGAAAACCGCTTTGGTCCGGATCCGAAGATCGGCGCGTAAATTTATGCCCGATGGCGCTTAGGCACATCGGGCTTACTCTTTTATTTGTTGTGATGCGCAAAGAGCTTTGGAATTTCTCGCAAACACCACGATTTGGCTTCGCCCATGCTGTCGCGACGCCACGCCATAATGATATCCACTTCGCTGGTGTACTCCGGGCTGACGACGCGCAGGCGCCCTTCAGCAATATCTTTTTCAACAAACGGATACGGCATGGTCGCCACGCCCAGTCCTGCCAGCAATGCCTGGCGCTTATCTTCCAGCGATGTGACCGTCAGACGCGGCTGTTTATCCAGCAACTGCACCGTTAGCACCGGACGTTCGCGCGCGGTATCCGCAACCGCCACGCCCCTGTACTTCACGCGCGTCACTTCAGAAAGCGGCTCCGGCTCCTGGTGAATCGGGTGATTTGGCGCGGCGACGTAAACGTTCATCACGCTGTAGAGTTTACGGGAGTTGATCTCAGACGATGAACGGAAGTGCATATCCGGTGCAATTACGATATCCGCCCTGCCCGTCTCCAGACGCTCCCACGCGCCTGCCAGCACCTCGGTGATGATTGAAAGCTGCGTGTTCGCTTTGTCTGCCAGCCTGTCTACCAGCGGGAATAACGCCTCGGTAGGCACCAGAGCCTCAGTGACCAGCGTCAGGTGGGTTTCCCAGCCGCGTGCCAGCGCCTCGGCGTCCGTCGTCAGTTTGTCCGCCGCTTCCAGCAGTACGCGACCACGTTCCAGCAGCATCCGTCCAACGTTCGTGAATTTTGTTCGATGACCGGAACGGTCAAAGAGCACCACGTCCAGCTCTTCCTCCAGCTTTTGCATGGTATAGCTGAGCGCAGACGGAACGCGCCCCAGTTCATCTGCCGCGGCGGCAAAGCTGCCACGCCTGTCAATCGCGTCCATGACGCGAAGCGCTTCAAGCGTCAATGCTCTCTCTTTAGCCATCTCGTTCTCATTCAGGAAATTTGAACATACCGGGCAGAATATCTGGCTAACAATGAAGCGTCCATACCTTTACCATTGTTTTAGTGTAAAGAGAGGTCAAGTTTATGATTACGACAAGAACAGCTAAACAGTGCGGACAAGCCGATTTCGGTTGGCTGCAGGCCCGCTACACCTTTTCCTTTGGACACTACTTTGACCCTAAACTCCTCGGTTACGCTTCACTGCGCGTGTTAAATCAGGAAGTGCTCGCCCCGGGCGCCTCCTTCCAGCCGCGTACGTATCCGAAAGTCGATATCCTGAACCTGATCCTGGAAGGCGAGGCAGAATACCGCGATAGCGAGGGCAATCATGTCCAGGCAAAGGCTGGCGAAGCGCTGTTAATTTCCACGCAGCCGGGCATTAGCTATAGCGAGCATAATCTCAGCAAAGACAAAACGCTGACCCGCATGCAGCTGTGGCTGGATGCCTGCCCTGAGCGGGAAAATCCGCTGGTGCAAAAAATCGATCTGCAGAGCGAAAAGCAACAGCTGATCGCTTCTCCGGACGGGAGCAAAGGCAGCCTGCAACTGCGTCAGCAGGTGTGGTTGCACCATATCGAACTGAAGAAAGGTGAACAGGCGAGCTTTCAGCTTCATGGCCCGCGCGCCTATCTGCAATCGATTCACGGTACGGTGCATGCGGTAACGCACACGGAAGAGAAAGAGGCGCTCACCTGCGGCGACGGGGCATTTATTCGTGATGAAGCGAATATTACGCTGGTGGCCGATACGCCGCTGCGTGCGCTGCTGATTGATTTGCCGGTGTAGAGAATGCCCTCACCCTAACCCTCTCCCACGGGGAGAGGGAGG